>JBAXGN010000192.1 GCA_037139415.1 Verrucomicrobiota bacterium
TTGGGTGGACGGGTATCCGTTGTGGGAGGGGACAAGACGATGTTAGGGTTGCGACAGAGCGCAACCCTCCAGGGGGTGGATGGGCACGCTTACGATGAAAGGTAAACTTACTGGATATGGACAACCCGACACCATCACTCAACGAGAATCCCTGGCGCGACCCGGAACGGCAACATCCGGCGCATCACGCACCCATACCGCATCATAACCAATCCATCCTCATCTTCCTGACGGTATGCGCGGAGAAACGGAAACCGATTTTTGCCAATCCCGAGGCGATGAAAGCCGTGATTGCGGCTTGGTGTGAGGCCGAGGCCTGGATGGTTGGCAGGTATGTGTTCATGCCTGATCATATCCATTTGTTTTGCGCGCCGCATGACCCGACGGTTCCGGTGACAAAATGGGTCAAGTATTGGAAAAGCATGGCCTCCCGTCATTGGCCCCGGCCTGTGGAGCAACCGATCTGGCAGCCTGATTGTTGGGATACCCAATTGCGACGCGGCGAGAGTTACACCGCCAAATGGCATTACGTGCGGATGAATCCGGTGCGTAAGGGATTGGTGAAAACCCCGGATGATTGGGCGTACGGCGGAGAAATGAACGTGTTGGAGTGGCATGAGTAGAACGAAGACCATATTAGGGTTGCGACGGAGCGCAACCCTCCGGGGTTTGGGTTTTGGAGGGCGAGGTTTCATCATCGCCCTGATATCTTTGGGCGGATGCGCATTCGTTGTGGGAGGGGACAAGACAATGTCAGGGTTGCGACGGAGCGCAACCCTCCAGGTCGTTAACCATGAATCGGTCCCCGGACGCCCTTTGAATGTTAAGAGAAAGGAATCAACAGGGTCACGACAAAGCGTGACCCTCCAGGAATTTTAACTCAAAGTATTTATGCAAACATTGAATCACCCTTTACCAAAACGACTGGCGACGAACGCCCTTGGCCCTTGGTCATCGTTTTTTGCCGCACTGGCGATGCTGATGCTATCCGCACCGTACCCATCCCAGGCTCAGGTCACCAACGGTATTGTGGCCTGGTATCCGTTTGATGGAAATGCGAATGATGCCAGCGGGAACGGACTGCATGCAGTCACGAATGGGGTATCCCCCTCGACGAACAGATATGGGCGTGCTAATGCGGCTTATGCTTTTGACGGAAGCACCAGCTACATAACAATCAGTGATCCTGATCGCAAATTGAACTTCAGCGGAAATTCCCAGAACTATAGTATCGCGTTATGGATCCTTCTAAACACCGTATCGGGAAACGATCAAACATTGATTATTGACCGTGGAACAACCGCGAACGATAAAACTTCATATAGCATTAATTATTTACCATCTATCGAAAGGTTTCAAGCCCAGATGTGGAACGGGACGATCCCGGCAGCGGTAACAAACTCGAGCAAACCGCTGGTGGGGATCTGGTATCACCTGGCCATGACGGTATCAAACAGTACCATCAGGTTGTTTGTAAACGGAGTCGACGAGACTAAAGCACGCTACAATAGCGGGGTAGCTCCTGATGGAACAACCCTCAACGACGAAGGTATCCGGAGTATTGGAAGATTTTGCGGTACATCATATGGCCAATATGTGAATGGAATCCTGGACGAGGTACGAATTTATAATCGCGCTTTGACACAAACTGAATGCCAATTGCTTCTTCACGACTCACCCGCAATTTTATCCAAAACAGCGGATCAAAATTTGTTTGAAGGGACCAATGTGGTTCTTTCAGTAGTGGCACTAGGAGAACAACCGTTTCGATATCAGTGGAAACTTGCAGGGACCAATATCGTAGGCGCAACTAATGTCTGGTTAACATTGAGCAATGTGATTCCTGCAGATGCTGGTGAATACTCGGTGGTCGTCACTGATACTAATGAGTTAAGTACGACTGCTACGATTCAGGTTTTCATATTGTGGCTGAGCATACAAAATCTACCCGACAACGACCACGACGGTATCCCAGACTATTGGGAAAGACGCTTTGGGTTAAATCCCAACGACCCAACCGATGCCAATAATAAACCTGCGGGCGATGCGCTCAGCTACCGCTTCAAATACCTTTATCACCTTAATCCACTGACCCCCGACAATGATGGTGACGGTCTGAGTGATTACGATGAGATTTTTGTTTATGGCACCAACCCGTTATTGACAGACACCGATGGCGACGGCATTCCGGATGGTTGGGAAGTTCAGTATGGATTGAACCCCCGTTTTAATGATGCCAGCCTGGATTTGGATCAGGATGGGCTGACGAACTTGGAAGAGTATCAATGGACTTTGACTCATCCCAGCCAGCCCTCGTATCCGAACCAAATCTGCTCGGGCACCAATGGCCTGTCCGACTACGAACTGGTAAAAGGGGGCGTCCGGCGGACGGCTTATCGCTACGACAAAATAGACCGTTTGGTGGGGGCGGATTACCATAACGGATTGGCGATCGCTTACCAGTACGATGGCAATGGCAATATCCGCCGGCAACTGATGACCACGCAGGCGGTTAACGGAGTATCCGCTTCTTTGCTCGTGCAAAACAAGCTGACCAATGGCGCATCGGGCCAGGGGCTTTATGAGGATGCAGATGGAGATGGTTTTAGCAACTACCAGGAAATTTTATGCCGCAGCAACCCATTAAATGCCATGAGTACCCCCAAAACCATGGGAATTGTTGGAAGTTTGATTGCCACTCAATCATTTGGTTTTTATCCCTCCAACTTCATTATGGCGGTGGGCGACTTGGATGGGATTACCGGTGACGAAATTATCGTGGGTGCGAGAGGAGATGCCGGGCCCGTAAGCAATGTTTGCTTGGTTCGATATATTGGAAGCACCTTAATTGCGACCAACCTAGAAGTTGGACCGTATCAGATAAATTCCGTCGCTTACGGCCGGTTATCGGTTTCTAACAACTGGGCATTTTACCTGGGGTTAAGCGCCACAGGTGGGGTTGATTCCATTATGGAAATCAGTGCTGTAAATGGCGCTTTCATGAAGAAATTGATTCCAATCGGGTTGACTAATCAGGAAGTTTACGTGATTGGCGCTGCGACAAATTATGGCCTGGCCATTTATTTGCCGGATACCAACCTGTATGCGGGCAAGGTTTACCCTTTTTGTTTACAAGGGTCCAATTTTGTTGTCCAGTCCAGTTGGTCTTACCAAGATTGCTTGGAGACGCCGTCGCTTCTTCAGCCAGCCGCATTTCCGAACCTGAAATACTTCCATGCCTCAACCAATGGGGCGTTGGGATTTAGTGGCGATTCCGGGCAAAACGCTCTTTTGGCCTACTATCCATTCGATGCTTCGCCTGAAGATAAAAGTGGCAACAGCCGAAATGCCGCGCTTGTCGCCAGTCCGGCGTTTGCAGCGGGTAAATATGGCCAGGCAATTTCACTCGACGGCAACAGTCAGTATATTAAGTGCCCAATAACCAATATACCAGCCAGTCTGACGGTCTCAATGTGGGTCAACCTCACCCGCCAGCCGAGTGGGAATTTCGAGTTTTTTGGGGCCTATGAAACCAACCATGGCGCAATTACCCTGCAATACAGAAATGTCGGTGGGCCGAGCGTGTTGCGGTCGGATATTTTTTCGGGAACGGATGTCATTGATGAGATTGCATACACGCTTACCAATGGAACGTGGTATCATGTCGCGATGACGCTCGATGATTACACCAGAACTGTGCGTATTTTTGTTAATGGAGCCATGATTCGGGAGGCCAACAATAGGCCCCGTCCGTCCGGATCGACGGCCATTATCAATGAGACACACATCGGCGCTTCATACAACGGGGCATATTGCGTTCCAGGCTTAATTGATGACGTTAAAATCTACGGTACAGCCCTTAGCCCTGAGCAAGTGAACGCAATTTATCGTCAGACATTCTTTGCTTCCAACAATACCAATAGGTTGACGAACCCAGTTTACGGCTTGCCAATGCGCGGACAAAAGTTGACATCTGGTCTCATGCGCGGCAGTTTAAATCCCAGTGCTATGAGGTATTTGGCCATTGACAGTAGCCTGTCTGGTCAGCTTGATGATGGCGACTCGTTGGTCTTGCAGGAGTTTGAATTTGGGAGTACCAATCAGGTTCTCCGTACTTTGCAAACTAATTTTATAGTTAAAGCCACATTGGCCCAAAGTATTGGATTGACCGTGTCGCAACTACCTGGGCAGACGAATGGCACGCTATTTTCCGCCGAACCTGATGGACGGCTATTTTCATGGAATGCCGAGGGAACTAACGCGTTAAAGCGCGAGCTGTTCTCTATTGCCAACGAAGGCAGCCGCTGGGAAATATTAAGCGGATGGAAAACGATCGAAAACCAAGTTTCCCTGCTCGGATTGCGATCCTCTACTAACATGCCCGGAGGATTTGAATTAGTAAGCTGGCCGCTTAACCAGGCGAACCAGGGCAACATCTCAGATATCATGGTTGCTCCGATCACCCGGATTTTGGATGCCCCCAATGCCGGTGGGGCGGTGGCATCTTTGCAGGTGCGGATATGGGATGCCGATGGCAGCCCGGATTTTCTGGACGTGCAATACCAGCCGATGGGAGCCAGTAACTGGTTTGCCGCAACATTGGTCAGCGTCAACGGCCTTGCGCCTGCAGCCGTGGCCACCCATCCCAATGGAGTTCTGCACCAAGTGGTGTGGAATGCCGCCAAAGACCTGGGTGTTGGCAGCAGCAACGCTGTCTGGCTCCGGGTGCGAGGCCGGGACAATTTGGCGGCGGGTGGTTGGTCGGTGGTTACACCCTATGCCGTGGTCATCCCGCATGGAGCCCCCATTGCGGTAAATGATACGGTCAGCACATTGGAAGATGTTCCGGTTACTATTTTCGCCCTGACGAATGATGTGGCGGGCAGCAATGGGATAGTGCTTTTAGCCGATTTCTCCCAGCCGGCCCATGGTCTGGTCGCCACGAATAGCAATCAATCCTTCAACTACTTGCCTCTGACTAATTACTTCGGGAATGACAGCTTTACCTATACCATCACCGACGGACTGGGCAATACCAGCATGGCGGCTGTCGCGATCACCGTGCAGCCGGTGAATGATCCGCCTTTCATTTCCGCGATCTCGAACCTTTTCGTGCCGGTCGGAGCCAATCTCGATTTGGTATCTTTTACCATCGGGGACGTGGATAACGATGTTTCTACTCTGACGATTATGGTTAATTCAGACAACCAGGGATTGATCCCCAATGATGGGATAGTTTCGGGCGGAACCGGAGCCAATCGCAATCTGCGGCTAACCCAAGTGCCCAACCAAACCGGCACGGCCACCATCACGGTCTCGGTCAGCGACGGGCAAACGAATGCAGCCGCCAGCTTCACGGTGAATATTTTCGTGCCCAACACGCCGCCGACCATCGCACTGGTCGCGCCCACCAACGGCTCCTTGATCGCCGGGCCGACTAATCTGGTTGTTTCGGCCAATGCCACGGATGCCGACGGCAATGTCAGCCAAGTCCAGTTTTACGCCATCAACCTGCTGCTGGGCACATCCAACTTCCTGGGTTCCGTCTCGCAACCCTCGACGAATAACCCGCAACTCTATTCAGCCACCTGGACGAACGCGCCGGAGGGGCAATACCGGCTGGGAGCCTGGGCTACGGATAATCTGGGGGCTACCATGAATGCCGTGGAGGTCGGGATGGCGGTGCTGTACCTGCCGCAAATTGTGTTACAGCCGCAGGGGATGACCACGAACGTGGGCGGCTCGGCCGGCTTCTCGGTCCTGGCCGCCAGCACGTCGCCGCTTGCGTATCAGTGGCAGTTCAACGGGGCGAATATCATTGGGAGCACAAACGCGGTGCTGAACCTCGGCAACGTGGATACCAATCGCAACGGGAATTATCGCGTGCTGGTGCAGAACGCGGCGGGGACGGTGGCCAGTTCCAACGCGCCGCTGGTGGTGCTCAATACCGTGATTGACAACACCGTCTATCATTCGGCGGATACGAACCGCGATTGGATGATCAACGGCAGCGAGGTGAACCGGGTGCTGTCCTATTGGCGCAGCAGCGGGTATCACGTGGATACCAATGGCCTGGATGGCTACGCCGCAGGTCCGGGCGATACCAACGGCGTGCCGCACAAGGCGGATTACAATCGCAATTGGGTGATTAGCGGCACCGAAGTGAACCGTGTACTGGGTTACTGGCGTATCGGCGGGTATCACGTGGACACCAATGGATTGGATGGTTACGCCCCTGGAGCCGCTTCGCAATCCAAGGGAGGGACAACCAATTCCGGCGCCAAACCGGCCATGGCGACGGTGATCTTCAAGCAAGCTGGTCCGGAGATTTACCCGGCTAAACAAAGTATGCAGATCACCAATACGCTCAATTTCCAAGGGCAGTTGCTGGCATTGTTGTGGCGTCCGATTCTGCCATCCGGTTGGCAGCTTGTTTCAGTTTCCGCAGATGGCAAACCGGAACTGATGCGGGGAGAGGTGGTTTGGACGGGTATAATTCCTCCAAGTCCAATCGCGCTGGTTTATACGGTGTCCGTGCCGGCTGGGGAAATCGGGGTCCGATCGGTGCTGGCAGAAATCGAGTATCAGTATGGGGGCGAAGCCAATCCGTTTGCCCAACGACCGGACCAACTTGATCTGGCCCACCTTAAGCTTAAGGAGATGTTGCTGAATCGCAATGGCCGGTTTGAATTCAACATTGCGGGGCAATCCGGTACCAAATACGAGGTGGAAACGTCGCCCGACCTGGTGCAGTGGCAGCCGGTCAGCACGGTGACGAATGTGAATGGCAGCCTCCGGTTTGTGGATGAACCCGCAGTTACCAATCAAAATCGGTATTATCGGTTGAATGTGAAGTGAAATGATGGAGGGCGATGCTTCGTCATCGCCCACGAATATTTTGGATAACACATGGATATTGAGGAAACCAATAGGTCAGGGTCACGACGGAGCGTGACCCTCCAGGAGAGGCGTTGGGGTGAATGGCGATGCTTGGTCGTCGCTTACGACGAGTGATGAAGAATGATCTAAAAAAAGAAGTTGGGTTGCGACGAAGCGTGACTTCGTCAACGCGCATGAACATTTTTGGATAACGCATGGATATTGAGGAAATCAATATGTCAGGGTCACGACGGAGCGTGACCCTCCAGATCGTCAATCCTGGAGGGCGAGGCTTCGTCAACGCCCTGATTCTATTTGTTGGCCTCATTATCTGTCTTGTATTTCCTGTCGTTAACTGTGCCGCGCAACCGGTGGCCATTCAGCGATCTGCCTCGGTTTATACGCCAGGCAGCCTCTTGACTGTGACCAATACGCTCAGTTATACCGGGAGCCTGGTTTCGTTGCTCTGGCGCCCCCAATTGCCAGCCGCATGGAGTAATTTGGCCGTCACGGTTGTTGGTGATGGTTCGCCGGAATATCGGCTGGGAGAAATCCTTTTTACCGGCAATCTACCGGCTGGAACGTTGATCTTCTCCTATAGTTTCATTGTGCCAACGAATGCGGCCGGGATTCAGACATTGCGTGCGGATTACGAATATCAGTTGGCCGGAATGATTAATCCGGCAACTCGCAGCGTGTCTCCTGAGCCACTGGTTTATTTGCCCGGAAACTCCGATCAAACCGTGTATGCAGTGCAACAGGCACCCACGACCTATTTGCCGGGAGACACGCTGTTTGTGACTAATACGGTAGTATTCAATGGCGCACTGGCTTCGTTGTTGATCCGGCCAACCATTCCGCCCTTATGGAATTTGATATCCGTTACCGGCGATGGGCATCCAGAATGGATGGGAGGAGAAATTGTGTTCACCGGGCTGCTGCCCACCAACGCAGTAAAGGTCATCTATGGTGTCACTGCGCCAACGAATGCCAGCGGGTCTCAATCGTTCTATTCTGAGGTGGAATACCAATTGAACGGCATGATCAACCCGGCGCTGACGTATGGTGTTCCGGACCCGTTGGTATTGAGTTTGAAAACCAATGTTTCGACTCTGGCGGCGCAACAAACGGCTGATTCCAGTTACATCCCCGTAGGAATCTTGCAGGTCACCAACCAATTCACCTATTCAGGATCGCTGATTTCAGTGCTGCTGCGGCCGCTATTACCATCGGGATGGATCATCACCAATGTGTCCGGTGACGCGAACCCCGAGTTCAGTTCAGGGGAAATCGTGTTCACCGGGACACTGCACAGTAACCGTTTTCAGGTACTCTATTCAGTAGCCATCCCAACAAACGCCACCGGACCACTGACATTGCGGGCTGAATTGGAATATCAATTCAACGAGATGGTCAATCCAGTGCTCATGATGGTGACTCCAGATCCATTGGTGATCCCGTACACCGCCCCCGGGCCAACGGTTCGTGCGCGACAAAGCGCCCCATCTTTTTATCAAACAAATGTTTCTTATCGGATCACCAATGTTTTTGAACATTCAGATCCACTTTCATCCCTGCTCTGGCGGCCATCGCTGCCTTCCGGTTGGACCTTTGTCAGCGTGACCGGGAGTGGGAACCCGGAATGGTTCTACGGTGAAGTGGTTTTTACCGGCTCTTTAAGCACCAATCCTTTGGTCTGGGTTTGCGAACTGCAACCGCCGACTAGTGCCACGAACTATTATACTTTTCGCGGCGAGGTGGAATATCAGGTAACGGGCATGGTCAACCCAGCCAGTGTTTACGCCTCGCCTGATGCATTACTGCTGCGCCCGGTACCAGCCAAGCCGCGACTGACCAATACGGTGTTTTCCAGTGTCAGCCAGAGCATGAATTTTACTCTCGCTGGAGAAACCGGGTTGGTGTACCAAGTTTGGATGTCCACCAACCTCGCACAGTGGCAGCCATATTTGTTGCTGACCAATACCACGGGGACGGTACAGCATGAAGAACCCATTCTGCGCACCATTTCTGGACGGTTCTTCAAAACATCGGTGCAATGAGCTCGGAAATACAACATGGCAAAAAGATTTAGAAAGAAAACTTTTGCAGAAAAATAGAAAAACCGGACATGGCGGAAAAATTGGAACCAAATTCTTTTGCAAAAAAATGAACCGGCAGAAAGATGGGGGCCGAACATGGCAAAAACAACATGCACAAAGACAGATGGGACAGCAGGGGCCCAAGTTTCCGGAAACTTTTTATGCGTATTATTGTGTCAGCGCGGTTATAGTGTCATCCGCTGATGACTGGGATTGCTGAGCAAAATCGCCTGCGGTTGCGGGAAGTGGCCGGGTTGTTCCTTAAACTCGGCACGCTTTCTTTTGGCGGACCCGCCGCCCATACCGCGCTCATGGAAGACGAGGTGGTCCGTCGCCGCCAGTGGATGACGCGCGAGGAGTTTTTAGACCTGGTGGGGATGACCAATCTTATCCCGGGCCCCAATTCCACCGAGTTGGCGATTATCATCGGACGCCGTCGCGCGGGCTGGCCCGGGCTGTTGGTGGCGGGGGCCGGTTTTATTCTGCCGGCGGTCTTCATCGTCACTTTTTTCGCCTGGATGTATGTGCGGTTTGGCGCGTTGCCGCAGGTCCATGCGCTGTTGCTGGGGGTGAAGCCGGTCATCCTGGCGGTGGTGATCCAGGCCCTGTGGCGGCTCGGCAATACCGCGATTAAAAACTGTGCCCTCGGTCTCCTGGCCGCTGCCGCAGCGGCCCTGGGTTTTCTGGGGGTACACGAGTTGGTGATTCTGTTTGGCATCGGGTTGTTGGCAGTCAGCTATTTCTCTCTGAAGCAGCGATGGAAGGCGGGGCAAACCCTGATGTGGAGCGGATTGGCGGCACTGCCCATGGCCGGGGCGGGCCTGCCCGCGACCGCTTTGGCCGTCGCCGCGCCGTTTACGCTAGGCGCGATGTTTCTGTTTTTTCTGAAAGTGGGCGCGGTGCTCTACGGCAGCGGGTATGTTTTGCTGGCCTTTCTTCAGGCGGACCTGGTGGAACGTTGGCATTGGCTGACGGAAAGCCAGTTGTTGGATGCGGTGGCGGTGGGGCAATTCACGCCTGGTCCGCTGTTCACCACGGCCACGTTTATCGGGTATGTGCTCGGGGGCTTGCCGGGGGCCACGCTGGCCACGCTGGGGATTTTTTTGCCGGCCTTTCTATTTGTGGCCATCAGTGAGCCTTTCCTGCCGCGTCTGCGCAAGAACCCGAGCGCGGGCGCGTTCCTGGATGGTTTGAACGTGGCTTCGCTGGCATTGATGCTGGTGGTAACGGTGCAATTGACGGCCTCAACCGTGGTGGATTGGCCGAGCCTGGTGCTGGCGTTACTGGCCGGCTGGCTGTTGTTACGTTATAAAGTAAATTCAGTATGGCTGGTTTTGAGCGGGGCTTTGGCGGGTGAATTGCGCTGGCTGATGGGATTTTAACCAACGTTATCAATAACGTTAATGATAACGATTAGTGAAAATGCCCCAATTCCCGCAGGGAGACGTAGTCGCGATCCCTTTCCGGGGAAACGAGACCCATAATCACATGGTCCAGCACATCAATCCGCAGCACCTGGCCGGCACGTATCAGGTCACGGGTTACCCGCACGTCCGCGTCGGAGGGTGAGGGGTCACCGCTGGGATGGTTATGCGCCAGGATAATGGCCGAGGCATTGGCGGCGATCGCCGCGCGGAAAACCTCCCGGGGATGCACCAGCAGCGTGTTTAAGGTCCCCTGCGTGAGGCGCTCGTAACGAATCAAATGGCGCCGGGTGTTGAGCAGGATCACGAAAAAAGTTTCCACCGGTTCATTGCGCATTTCTTCCCGCAGCAAATCGGCCACGACGTTGGGGGTGTCGGCGAGTTGTTCGGCTGGTCGTTCTCCCATCAGATTGCGCGCCAAGGTGAAGGCCGCCAGCAGGGTAATGGCCTTGTCACGTCCGATGCCTTTGATCTTGCACAGTTCATCCACACTGGCGCGTGAAAGTTGGTTGAGCGTCTGGTAACGACGCAGAATTTCCGCGGCGATCTGCAGCGCCGAAACGCCTTTGGTGCCGGTGCGCAACAGAATAGCCAGCAGATCCTCATTCTTCAGGTTCTTGGCGCCCACTTTGAGCAACCGTTCCCGCGGCCGATCCTGCGGCGCCATGTCCTGTATCATTAAACCTTCGCTCATGGAATTGAAATGCATATAGCAAAGCAGCCGTGGCAAGGGAAGCCTCTTTCGCATTTTTTTGGCAAAAATTCAGGACTAGCCAAACGCCGCGCAAATGTTTACATTGACTCGCATGGAACTGTTTAAAGAGATTTTACAGTCCGCCGTGAAGGCGGGCGCGTCTGATATTCACGTCAAAGTGGATTGCCCGGTGATATTGCGCATCAGTCGGCACTTGGTGGCAGTCGAGTGCGCCTATCCCACGGTGGAATGGATGAGTAAAGTGCTCACTCACATGGTGCCGGACCATGCCAAAAAGAAATTTGAAGACGATCGCGAAATAGACTTTTCGTATTACCTGCCGGGGATTGGCCGTTTCCGCACCAATGTCTTCCAGCAACGCGGTTCGTACGCCATCGCCATGCGCTATGTGAAGACCAAGGTGCCCACGTTTCAGGAGCTTGGCTTGCCGGAGCAACTCAAAATGATTGCCGAGGCGCCGCGCGGCATTGTGCTGCTGGCCGGCACCACCGGTTCAGGCAAATCCACCACCCTGGCCGCGATGATTGAACACGTGAACGAAAACTTCCGCAAACATATCGTCACCCTCGAAGACCCCATTGAATACGTCTTTGAAGACAACCAGTCGGTGATCGAACAACGCGAGGTCGGTTTGGACACCAAAACATTTTCCGCCGGTTTGAAGCACATGCTGCGCCAGGACCCGGACATCATCATGGTCGGGGAAATGCGCGACGCCACCAGCTTTGCCGCCGCCATTAGTGCTGCGGACACCGGGCACTTGGTCCTCTCCACCATTCACACCACCAACTCCGCCCAGTCGGTGGGTCGTATTCTGGACTTTTTCGTTCCGGATGAGCGCGACCAGATTCGCCGGCAATTAGGCGCGACACTAAAAGCGGTGATCTGCCAGCGCATGGTGGGGACAGTGACCGGTGGCATGACCCCGGCGGTCGAAATTCTGATCAACACGCCGACCATCCGCAAGCTGATCGAAGACAACCGCTTGGAAACCCTCGGCGCCGCCATTGAAACCGGCGCGGATGACGGCATGCAGAACTTCAACCAATCCCTCTTGAAGCTGGTGCAGGAAGGCAAAGTGACCGAGAAGGAAGCACTGGCCAAAGCCACCAACCCGCAGGCGCTGGAGATGAACTTCCGCGGCATCTTCCTCAGCCAGGGCAACCGCATTCTGGGTTGAAGTATTTCGTTTGAACTTACGCGCTTAAGCCATACTTTTCACGCATGTTTGATTCATTATCCAGCAAGCTGCAAAACGCGTTCAAGAATCTGCGCGGCCTCGGGAAAATCTCCGAGGCGAACGTGGGCGATTCCCTGCGCGAGGTGCGCATGGCGTTGCTGGAGGCCGACGTCAACTTCAAGGTGGCGCGCGATTTCATCGAACGGGTGAAGACCAAGGCGCTGGGCCAGGAAGTCATCCAGAGCATCCAGCCCGGCCAGCAGATCATCAAAATCATTCATGACGAATTGGTGGACCTGTTGGGCTCGGCCAATACGGGTCTGAACTTTGGCGGCAACCCCACCTGCTTCATGATGGTGGGCTTGCATGGTTCCGGCAAAACCACCTCCAGCGGCAAGCTGGCGCGTCTGCTCAACAAACAGGGCCGGCAGGTGATGCTCGTGGGCACGGACGTGTACCGCCCCGCCGCCATGGACCAGCTCGAAACGCTGGCCAAACAATTAAACCTGCCCGTCTTCATAAAAAAGGGGGAGACGGATGTCTTGAAGATTGCGGCGGAGGCGCTGAAACAGGCGGAGGCGGATCACCGCAACACCCTGATTTTTGACACCGCTGGACGCCTGCATATAGATCAGCCGCTGGTGCAGGAACTCGTGCGCCTGCGCGATTTCATCAAGCCCACGGAAATTCTGCTGGTGCTGGATGCCGCCACTGGCCAGGAAGCCGTGAATGTGGCCAGCCACTTTGATCAGGCGCTGAATATCACCGGTGCCATCCTGACCAAGCTGGACGGCGATGCCCGCGGCGGTGCCGCGCTCAGCCTCAAGGCGGTGACCGGCAAGCCCATCAAATACGCTGGTGTGGGTGAAAAACTCGAGGAGTTCGAACCGTTCCATCCCGAGCGCATGGCGTCCCGCATTCTCGGCATGGGCGACGTCGTCAGCCTCGTTGAACGCGCGGCGGAGGCAGTGGATGCCGAAGACGCCAAGCGGCTTGAGGAGAAAATGCGCAAAGGGCAATTCTCGCTGGAGGATTTCCTGGATCAACTGCGCCAAATGAAGAAGCTTGGCTCGCTGGAAAGCATCGTGCAGATGCTGCCGGGTGGCGGGGATATCGTCAAAAACAACGACCTTTCAAAATCCGAGCGTGAATTCCGGCGCATGGAGGGCATGATTTGCTCCATGACCCTAACCGAACGGCGCAACCCGACGCTGCTCAACGCCAACCGGCGCAAGCGCATCGCCAAAGGCAGCGGCGTCACCGTGACCGAGCTGAACCAGATGCTCAACAAATTCTGGCAGATGCAGGAGATGATGAAAAAGTTTGGCAAATTCCAGCGCATGATGGCCAAGCGCGGCGGACCTCCCGGCATGCCGGGGCGCTGAACCCTGATTTTAGGCTGAAAGCCAGAAGTTAGAAGAAGACAGGAGGAACGGGATGGACCAGCAGGGATAAGTCATCAGTGAACAGTAATCAGTAAAGCGGTTTGGCCTCTAAAAGTTTTCGGCGGTTCAAGGTCAGTAGGACAAATACGGTCCTACCATCAAAAAAGTTTAAAAAATATTTTGAGGGGAAAAAGGCTGGTAAAATGGGGATGGAACCTTTCAGAAAGATGCAACCGGCAGAAAAATGAAGACCAAGGAATTGGAAGTTTGGAGTCAGAAGTCCGAGTCATTATTCTAGCCTGAACCGTTTTTTGCCCCCTTTTCGATCCACGCAGCTAATGCCATGGCAAATGGCCCCTGGAAACTGGCCACTTGATTGGCTCAATCATGGCGACGGGGAAGCGGATTCAACGTTTAATGGCAAGTAAATAATAATACTATGTATGGTTTGACACCTTTTTCTTTTTTCCCGCTCACCTGCGCGCCGCGATGCAAAAGGTTGGGGTTCAGGCGGAATAGGCTTATTACCTAAGCAGTTGATGGAATCTAGATTGGTATATAAAATGCTTATTATTTGATGTGTTGGTACTGGGGTTTTGTTAAAACGCCGAGATTTGAGACGGTTAATAAAAGCCTCTTCGACTGCAACACGTTGGATAATAAAGAGATGAGTGCTGGGTATTCATTGGGGATGGTTCGTGATAGGTCGTTAACCAAGACACGACACGACTGACGGTATTTTTTGTGATACTTTTGGTGCTGGTCACGCAAAGACAGCATATCACGCGATGTTTTTGGTCTGGCAGTATCAGCCCGGTCTCCCCTTTTGCAAACTGGGGAACCATTACTCAGATCGTTATAATGGTTTCGCTGCTGTCTTTGACTGTGTGCCATCCGGATCGAACAGCCTGTCCTCTGCCGCAGAATAAAAGAATGTCCGTTCGGTTAAAAGCATTCACGAGGATTTTCTTTGGGGCACTGGGGTTATTTGGAAACCCGGAGATTCTGCCAGGAGGAAGTGGCCTCGCTCAGGTAAACTTCGGCACCCCGACCAACATTGCATGTCAAAGTTCACCGAAAGAATTATTCATCGCGGACTTTAATCGGGACGGTAAATTGGATGTTGGAAGCAAGGTCTCTTCGGGAGTAAATTTGCTCTTTGGATTTGGCAACGGGGCGTTAAGCGATATCGCTTTGAAACACACCAATACGGTTGGTGATGTCATGGCGATAGGAGATTTTAACAACGACGGGAACTTGGATTTCGTTTTAGTGGGTTTGTATTTTACCCACATCATACTAAACGATGGCAAAAGCGGCATGAACTTCTGGACCAACTTGAATGGGTACAGTGTGTATCCATCGGCTGTGGCAGTAGCAGATTTTAATGGCGATGGCAGGTTGGACATGGTTGTATCAACATCTGGCACTGCCAGCATGTGCGTATTGATTAATAAGGGCAATGGCACCTTCTGGGATCCTGTATATTACAACGGCAGAGGGAGTGATGACCATATCTCTTTACAGGCAGGTGACTTTGACCGTGACGGAAATTTGGATGTGGCAGTTATTAATGCCAATTCACATTCTGTAACCATCTGGCGCAACAACGGGAATGGAACCTTTACTTCAGCGAACACCTATGCCCTAGCTTTTGCGCCCTGCAGTATTGCTTGCGCCGATTTCAATTGTGACAAGAAGCTTGATTTGATTATTCGGGGAAACTCCAATGTTGTCGTACTGCTTGGGCGTGGAGATGCAACCTTCACTG
>JBAXGN010000193.1 GCA_037139415.1 Verrucomicrobiota bacterium
AATTCATCCAGCATGTCATCGGTAATGGCCATAGTTTCTTATCCTCTCAGCTATCTTTGACCACTTACACGAAAATATCTAAACCTCCCGCGAGACTTGACTATGTTTTGAAAAAACTAAGTCCGCTAAAGCGGCCAAAAACCTGCATTGGAGGTCAACTAGTGCCAGTTTGGCGCAAAAAGTGTCCAAAATGGCGTTCTGAGGATGATTTTAATGAATTTCCCAGCCGATGGTCGGTTGGGGGAGCAAAAACAACAAAAACCTATGACAATGGAAACTGAAACCCCGAATACCTGGGACTTGGAGTCACTGAGGTATGATGAGACGTTTTGGGATTCGGCGTCAAACAACCTAATAGACAGCACTATGGCGAAAGTACTACTTGGTTTAAGCGGCATGAATGGCGATGACGTTATCATCTTTGCGGAAGTGCATGATGGCAAGATGACCGGCAACCTGAATTTTCCTGATCCGGTGCCTGGGGCCACGGAGTTGCAGGCGTTGATCACGCAGGCCAAAGGCAAGCGATCGGCGTATAAGGCCTTGTTAATAAGTATCATCCAAGCAAAGGATGAGATGGACACTGCCATCGCCGCGCTCAAGGGCGGCCTGACCCAGCGCGGGGCGTATGTGGAAAGCAAGAGCGGCGGGTCTTCCATCAAAATCGAGAGCGCGGGAATGAAAGTGCGCGCCAAAGGTTCCCCCGTTGGTCCGATGGCCACGCCAATGAATCTGCGCGCCAAATCCGGCACGTCGGATGGGACAATCCTTTTGCTATGGAAAAAGGTAAAAGGTGCCCGCTCGCATGTGATCGAAATATCCATCGGAACGCCAGATAACTACAAGTTGCTGGTCAACTCCACAGCCACACGATACACAGCAACCGGTTTGACGAGCGGCACGCGCTATTGGTTCCGTGTGGCGGCTGTAGGAGCCAAGGGACAGGGTGGATTCAGCGATCCGGCGACGAAAATCGCACTGTAAAAATTAAGGCTAAAGGCTGAAGGCTGAAGGCAAAAGGCTGAATCATGAACCATTGACGGCTGAAAGACTGCGGGGCAAGGGCACTTTAGCCTTTAGCCTTTAGCCTTCAGCCTTCAGCCTTTCTTTTATATATGAGTTTCGATCCAAACAAACCGGCTAATAATTCGCGGTTGTCTTCCGCTGAGATGCGGGAGCAGTTAAATGGGCTGAAGTCGCTCAATGACGCGCAAAGCGCCCGTATTGATACGTTGGAAGCGCAAGTCGCCGCTTTGCAGGCAAGTATCGTCACCACCACGCAGTTGGCGGAAGCGCTGAGCAACCTCAGCGCGGCGCTCATTGCCAACAGCAGCGCCAACAGCAACGGCGTGATGCCGATGGATTTCACCGTGAGCGATCCCCCGACGCAATGGGAGGTGGGCACGATCTTGAATACGATCAACGCGCTGATTGCGGCGCTGCGCCGAGTGTAACGGAGCATTCGGGAGCAAACCTTGGGCAACCCGGCAATCCGGCAAGGATAAAACCTCTTTTCGCACCGTCACGGCACGGCGGCATCGAGGTGCAGGGATTCGATTTCCACGGCGTGCTGCTGCGCGTAGGTTTGCGGGAAGAGCCAGGCGCCGAAGCAGCAGTTGACGGCTTGAAGTTTTTCAGGGTTAAAGTGGTCCCCCGGCTGTCCGCGCTGCGCCGGTCCTTTGAAATTCCGGTAATAGGTGAGCATATCCCAGGAGATCCGGATGTCCCGCCATTGCGTGGTCAGCGGCACGTTGCAGCCCCATGCCGCGCCATCGTCTTCGATAAACAGGATCTCCAGCTTGGTGGTATCCGGCTCTCCGGCCCGGGCATGCAAGGTGGCGGATTGGCGCGCTCCGAGTTGGCCGCGCCAGGCTTCCAGGCGTTCCCCGACCTCCAATTTAAAGCTGACCGAGCTGGGTGGCGGGCCGAACTTGGGCACCGAGACGCGCATCGCCAGGCCGGTGGAGCCGCGCACGGTTTTGGATTGGCGTCCTGCGTCACCATATACCCGAGGAAATTCATCGCGGTAAAACAGCGGCACCGCCGCGCGCGCATCCAACACCGGCAACTGGAAACTTTCCCCGGATTGTTCCAGGCGAACGCCCGCCAACTCGAAGCCGTGCGGCTGCGCATGCCGCTCCCCGTACAGCCACGAGCCAAAGATCACGCTGAGTTCCTTGAGCCGGGAGAAATCCGGGCGCTTGGCCTGGGTGCCCCACAAGGGATGCAGTTGTTTGACGAAGATCCGGATGTCCTGCCATTCCCTGGACAGCGGAACATCAAAGCCAAACGCGTTGCCATCCGCCTGCACCAAACCCAGCTCGAAGGCCGTGGTAGCCTCCTCAATGGCCCTAGCCCGCACGACGACCGTGTCGCCGGATGCATCCGCCGGGGGAACCGTGGCTGCCAAGCGGAGGCTGGCGGCGGCATCCGCGCCGAAGCCGGTCACTGAGAGAGATAAGGCCCGGCCACCATCCGCCGTGGCGACCAACTCCGAATGCGATGATTTCCCCGGCGAATTGCGCAATGAAAGGCCCGGTGCGGTTTTCAGGCCGCTGGCGGCAAAGAGTACGGTGGGGCGGGAAGCGGGCAACGACTTCAAGCGAGCCACCAGCACAACTCCGGGATAAGAATACGCCGTCTCCTTGGAGTTCACTTCAATGCGATAATTGCATTCTCCCGGTTGCATGGTCTTCGCCGGAATGGCGGCCGCATAATGATAAACGGACTGCCGGGTCATGGGCAATGATTGCCAGGCCGCCGTGGCGGCGGGACGATAAAGCAGATTCACCTGCGGGTCACCCGCCACTGCAATCACGGCGGAGACCGGATATTCCCGGCCGGAAACCCAATGCCGCGCCACATCGTGCCAGATGGCCGGCGGCACGTCTTTCCGTTCCTTGGGGGCCACAAAGGTGGGATCGAAGCCAGCCGGGGGTGGGGCATTGATGCCCTGGCGTTGCAATAAGTAGACGCCGGGCGTCACCGTTATCTCGCCACGAACGGCTGCGGTGCTGGCGTTGGACGGCACGGCTTTCACGGAAAAATCTCCGCCCAAATCCGGCAGTTGCAGTCGCATTGGCCAGGCCCGCCATAAGATGCGCGAAACTTCCCGTTCCAGGCTATCCTTGCCAAAGGGATCATTCACCCAGACGGCATCAGGGTAAACTTCCAGACGCCATTGCCCCGGTGCCAGGCGATCCAGAAAATACGCGCCCGTGCCTTCGTACGCCACCAGGGGCGAGGCACCACAGCCAGCCACGCGCTCCAGCAACTCCGGCGCAGGCGGGCGCGTGCGGGTGTGGCTGGAATGCAAATACACGCGGTCGCCCACGCGCTCGCTCAGGTTTTCCTCAAAGCTGACACGAAACTCAGGAAGCCCCAGTTGGTTGCGCGGGCCGAAGACATTATTGGTGGGATAAAGCCCGGATTGCTCCAGGCGCGCCAGCGTGTGAAAGGCGTCGGCAGCAATCATGAAGCCAAGGGCTCTTTGCGGCGCGTAAATGAGATTGAGATAATGGGTCTGCCAACCGGCATTGAACGGTGCCAGCGGCATCGGATCGTATTGAAACTGGGCGGCAAACTGCGCGCCACCCGCGCGGAAACTACGCGCCATTGCCGGATACAGGTAGCCCCCGGGAACATCGGCGGCATCAAATTCATACACGCCCTTGGCGCGATTCGTCAGCACCGGCGAGCGCATCTCGGCATAATCCTGAACGTTGGGCAAAAAATTCCGGGACAGGCAATGTCCCGCCACCAACCCGGAAGGATACCAGCCAAAGGTGCAGCCTTCGATCTTGGCGTCAGCCACAGCTTTGAGCCGGCGCTGCCAGCCGTTGTAAAAGATCGGCTTGCGACTGCCCGACTCCCGAACGGCGGCAGCCAGGTTATTGATGTACGTGGTGATTTGGGCGTCGGTCGTGGCATCGGGATACAACGGTTCATTGATGAGTTCAATGGCCACCACCGCGTGATCCGCGGCATAGGTCAGCCCGGTGTAGCGGTTGCGGTGTTCCATGAATTGGCGGAGATACCGCTGCTGGGCGGGTAGCGCCACCGGATCGGTGATCATTTGATTCATGGTGAAGCGGTTGGCAAAACCGTTGCCCGGATTGGGCGTGGGCCACCAGGCGATGGGCGTGAGCACCAGGTAGAGGCCGTTGCTGCGGCATTGGCTGATCAGGTAATCCAGCAGGCGCAGGTGTTCATTCTCCACCAGGTTTCCCTCAGCATCGCTGAGTTCACGCTCAAATACATGCAGGCGCAGGAGATCAAGCCGGAGCCGTTTGAAATGCACGAGGTCGTCACGAATGGTCTGCTCGCGATCCACTCCCAGCAGGCCGAGATCGCGGAAGTTGGTGTAGTGCGGCGGATAATAATTGACGCCGAACAGCGCGACTTCCTCGCCGGTATCCGCCCAGCGCAACACGGCATTGGTGCAAACCACCTCGCGGGGCAGCGGCGCGCCATGCGCCAGGTTGAACAACCAACCAACGATAGCGATGCAGAAAAGACGGCGAATCATGGTGAGTGCGGTGGTTGAGTCACAACGCCTGGCAAACCAGCGGAGCAGCAACGATTACGGACGCGCCCGCAACAAGAGCACCGGCACACTGACACTGTGCTGGACTTTGATGGCGGTGGTGCCAAAGACAATATCGGCCATTAACTGGTGCCCATGGGTGCTCATCGCCACCAGGTCGCAGCCATTTCGCTTCACCCAATTCACAATCTCTTTCACGGGGTCCCCATACGCCAGTTGCTTTTGGGCCTGAATGCCATCGGCCACCAACTCGGCCCGGACCTGTTCCAGAAACGCCTCGCTCTCCTCGATTTCCTTGCCTGCCGCCTCAGAACCATAAAATCGCGCAGAGACACTGGTGGCGACGTGCAGCAGGACGACGCGACTGGACATCTGCCGAGCCAACGGTTTGATGTGCTCGATGATCGCCCGATCGGTCGGCGTACATTCCAACGTCACGAGAATAGTTTTATACATGCGTTTGCCTTTCCTGTATTTCCGGTTTAACCGCCAGCAATAATCCGCCACGCTTCTTTGAGTGCTTCGGGGAGACTATACAAGTCCATCAGGGTAATCAAGAGCACGCTGGCCCAACCGCCAATCTTCAAAAACCAGTTATTGGCCCACTTGCCCATGATCAGGCGCGACGAGGAGAAATACAGCAGCGGAAACAACGCAAACGGCAGGAACAGGCACAGCACCACCTGGCTCAGCGTCAAAAGATCGGTCACGCTGCCATTCCCGCGAATGGAGACAATCCAGATCGCCGGCACCACCGCAATCAGGCGCGAAATCAGCCGCCGAACCCACGGGCGCATCCGCCAGTTCATGAAACCTTCCATCACCACCTGACCGGCCATCGTACCAGTAATGGTGCTGCTCTGCCCGCTGGCGAGCAGTGCCACGGCAAACAGCGTGCTGGCCATGGTCGTGCCCAGCAACGGCGCCAGTGTCAGGTGCGCGATGCGAATCCAGTCGCTGTCGGCGGCGAATTTAACCACCTCGCCGCCCGCCGCCAGCACGCTTTCCTTGCCATAAAACACCGTCGCCGCCAGCACCAGGATCGCCGCATTGATGAGAAACGCCGCGCTCAAGGCCACCACGGAATCAATGGTGTTAAAGCGGATGGCCGTGCGAATGGAGTCGTCATCCCGCTTCAATTTCCGCGTTTGCACCAGGGCGGAATGCAAGAACAGGTTATGGGGCATTACCGTGGCTCCAATCATGCCGATGGCCACAATTAACATGCCTGGCTGATTGAATTGCGGGTGCACCATGGCTCGGCCCATTTCCAGAAAGTTGGGCGTCATGTGTGGAAAGACAAAGATTTCGATGCCGTAACAGACTGCGATGGTCGCCACAAAAACGGCCACCACCGCCTCGATCAAGCGCATGCCCAGCCCTTGCAACGCCAGCAACAGCATCACATCCAGCGCGGTGATGATAATGGCCCAGGACAAGGGAATGTGAAAGAGCAGGTTCAACGCCACCGCACTGCCCAGCGATTCCGCCAGGTCCGTCGCGCCAATGGCGAGTTCCATGGCGATCCAGTTAGGCCAGCGGGACCATTTGGGCAGATGGTCGCGACAGCATTGCGCCAAATCCCTGCCGGTGGCAACCCCCAGGCGCGCGGAGATTACTTGCAATATCACCGCCATGAAACTGGCCAGGGCGATGACCCAGAGCAGTCCGTACTTAAACTGCGCGCCCCCGGCCAGGTCCGTCCCCCAGTTGCCTGGGTCCATGTACCCAACGCTCACCAGGATGGCAGGGCCGACAAAGGCGCGCCATTGCCGCCAAAAGCCGGCCTGATGCGGCGGGACTTCGATGCTGCCATGCACGCCTTCGAGGGATGGATGGGAGACACTCTCGGACATGATCGTTTGCCCGGCGCCTCCGATACCAGCGGCGTCGGTGCTGCGATCATCTCCGATTGGCGGCACCGTTTTCAACTAATGTAGCCTAAGCTACATTTATTTGTTTGGTTGTCAAATTCATTCTTCCATGGTTACTTTCACCTGTGAGCCGTCCCATAAAGCATACTGCCCAAACGCGTCCAGCGCCGCTCTCGGAAAACCTCCGACGAGCCCGGGCGGATAATGCCCAGGAAATCGCCCAGGATTATGTGGAATTGATTGCGGATCTCATCGCGGCCGACGGCACCGCGCGCGTCACCAACCTGGCCACCCGCCTGGGAGTCACACACGTCACAGTCAACCGTACCCTCCGACGCCTACGGCGCCAAGGATTGGTCCATGTGGAACCATATCGCCCCATTACCCTGACTGAGGCTGGGCGTAAGCTGTCGGAAGAGACCCGTAAGCGTCACCAGATCGTCTGTGAATTTCTCCAGTCACTGGGGATCCCGGAAGCTGTGGCCCATTCGGATGCTGAAGGCATGGAACACCATGTCAGCCAGTACACCCTCGATGCCTTTGTCAAACACCTGAAAAAGGCGTCATGCAAACTTGGAATGCGGGACCATGAGAAATCCAGCAGAGATGTGCCCCCATGATGCCGTTGCGCTATCGCTGCCTGATATTGGATCACGATGACACGGCGGTGAACAGCACCGCCATGATTCATTACCCTGCCCATTTGGAGGCAATGCGTGTGATGCGGCCCGGGATGCAGCCCGTGGCGCTGGAGGGGTGGTTTCTTAAAAATTTCCATCCGGGCATCCTGGCCTTTCTGGAGGGTGAATTGGGCATGACACAGGAAGAACTGGCCACCGAGTTCAACATCTGGCGCGCATTCAATGCCCGCGAGGATCCCGAGTTTTTCCCGGATTTCCTGGAGCTGCTGGTCGAGTATCGCCAACGCGGCGGACGGATTGTGGTGGCATCGCATTCTGAACGAGACACCATCCTGCGCCACTACCGGAAGTGCGGAATGGCAGAGGTGGAGCCGGATTTGGTGTTTGGGTGGGATGCCGATCCGGAACGCCGCAAACCCAGTCCCTGGCCCGTATTGGAGACACTGCGCCACCTTGGCATTGCCCCGAACGAAACCTTGGTGCTCGACGACCTGAAGCCCGGCGTCCTGATGGCGCAACGCGCCGGTGTGCCGGTAGCCGGGGCCGGTTGGGCACATCGCATCCCGCAAATCCGCGAGTACATGCAGCAGAACTGTGTTGCCTACTTCGAGGAGATCGCCCAGTTCAAATCGTTCCTCCTGGGGTTAAACTCCATAGCTTGAATAAAACTGCTGATTCCAGTTTGCAATTCCTTCGTCCTCATTTTTTTGCCGGGCAATTTTTCTGCTAAAAGATTTTTGAGACGAAAAAGCAGCCTTTGACAAACCGCCGGCAATATGGTTTTATTTTTCCCAGCAGCTTAAATCCGACTTCCTTCCTGAGGTCGGATGCGGGGGAACCACAACCAGGACGGTGTGTTCTGGGGATGGGGCGAACGATGCCAGATGTTGGCGTCCAGGTTACTTTCAAGACCGAGCCCGGCAGCTAACCTCGTCAGCAATTGGAAGGGCGATGTTCTGTGCCCGCGTGTTCGCGGGATTCATCCGCTCTAAGTAAAGTATGCGTCCGGTCTCGTGAATATTCATCGGGCCGGGAGCGGTTTTGGTTATGAGTGAGAAAACGGCGAATCCGCGATATATGTTCGGCCTGGCGCTCGGCGCCTTGGGCGTGGTGTATGGTGACATTGGCACCAGCCCTCTGTATGCCGTGCGCGAATGTTTTAGTGCCACGACGGGCCTGGCGGTCACCCGCCCCAACGTGCTAGGGGTCTTATCACTGATCTTCTGGTCGTTGATTATCCTGGTATCCATCAAATATCTCAGCCTGGTGTTGCGAGCGGACAATAAAGGCGAGGGCGGCATCCTGGCGTTGCTGGCCATGGCGGTGCCCGACCGGCAGACCGCCGGGGCGGCGCTGGGTAAAAAACTTCTGATTTTCGTGGGAATTTTTGGTGCGGCACTCTTATACGGGGATGGCGTCATCACCCCGGCAATCACCGTTCTAAGCGCCGTGGAAGGATTGCAAGTGGCGACCAACCGGTTTGATCCGTATGTGGTGTTGATGGCGATCCTCATTTTGGTGGCGCTCTTTTCCGTGCAACGTGCGGGAACCCACCGGGTTGGGTCCGTGTTCGGCCCGATCATGACCCTCTGGTTTGCGGTTCTGGCCATCCTTGGGATCAGTGGGATTATTCGTGCGCCGGAAGTCTTGGCCGCAGTCAATCCCTGGCATGGTCTGCATTTCCTTTTCAATTCCGGCTGGACGGGTTTTGTGGTGGTCGGCTCGGTGTTCCTCGTGATGACCGGAGCGGAAGCGCTCTATGCGGATATGGGACATTTTGGCCGGCGGCCCATTCAGTGGGCGTGGTTCGGGTTGGTGCTTCCCTCGTTGTTCTTGAATTACCTGGGTCAGGGAGCGCTGCTGTTGCAGAACCCGAAGGCGGTGGAGAATCCCTTTTTTTTGCTGGCTCCCGCTTGGGCGCTGTATCCGCTGGTGGGGTTATCCACAATCGCAGCAGTGATTGCGTCGCAGGCTTTGATATCCGGGGCTTACTCGCTTTCCATGCAGGCGATGCAACTGGGGTACCTGCCCCGCATCAAGATTCAGCACACGTCCGCCTCCGAGCGCGGGCAAATTTACATGCCGCACATTAACTGGGCGCTCATGCTGGCGTGTGTCGGGTTGGTGCTGGGGTTCCGCACGTCGAGCAATCTGGCGGCGGCCTACGGCATCGCGGTGATTCTCACGATGGTGATCACCACCCTGCTGTTTGGGTACGCGGCGCGCCACATCTGGAAATGGAACCTGGGGCTAACCTTGGGCGTGTGCAGCATATTCCTGACCATCGAACTGGCGTTCCTGGGAGCCAACCTGCTCAAGATCATGCATGGTGGCTGGTTCCCGCTGCTGTTGGCGGCGCTCATTTTCATCGTGCTCACGTCGTGGAAAAAAGGCCGGGCGCTGGTGGGTGCGCGCATGCAGGAGAGCGCGTTCCCCTTGCAGCTACTGCTGGACGACGTCGCCACGCATAAGACCATCCGCGTGCCGGGCACGGCGGTATTTCTCTCCGGCAGCGCGGACCGCACGCCCTTGGCTCTGCTCCACAACTTGAAACATAACCGCGTGTTGCACCAACGCGTCATCACGCTCACGATCCTGACGACCGAGACCCCTCACGTGGAGGCGGCGGAACGGCTGACCATCGAAAAACTGCCGGAGAATTTTTACCGGGTCATCGGGCGGTACGGATTCATGGAGAGCCCGGATGTGCTGGCTTTGTTAAACGCCTGCCGCCAGCAGGGCTTGGAGACGGATCTGAATACCACCACGTTCTTCCTGAGCCGCGAGAGTTTGCGACCGATCAAAACCCCGGAGATGGCTTGGTGGCGCAAGAATCTCTTTGTATTTTGCGCGCGTAATGCACAATCCCCGACCGCGTTCTTCGGATTGCCCGCCAACCGCGTGGTGGAACTGGGCATGCAGGTCGAATTCTGATCGCCTACTTTACGGTTTATCACCAGAATTGGGCGTCAGGAACAGCCGGTCAATCTTCGTGCCGACCTCACGCAGGCGAAATTGCAGTCGCACCTCGCCTTGCGGCAATGCGAACACGGCGGGCTCGCGCGATTTATCCGGTGTCACCCGGGACCATTCCCATTGTTGATGCGTGCCGGTGGACCACGCGGAATCGTACAAGGTTTCCCCGGTCGGCGTCAGGCAGCGGACGTAAAAGGAATCGGAGTTCGGATCGGGCGCAATCACCCTGCCCCAAAGATAATACTTACCCGCGCGCGCGACATTTAGACGCCACGTGACACTCCCATTTTTGTCCCCCGCCGTGGGCCATGGCAAAGCCGGGGTCCACACATACTGCCCGCCGGAAGCCGCCGGATCGGCGGCAATCATCATGCGTGTCACCACATAACCCGCCTCGGCTTCCCAGTGTGCGCCAGTGGTCGGGTTAATCTCAATCATGTGCCCGCTGGTAAATTGCTCGCGATAGGACTTCATTGGCTCGACGTCTTGCAACAAGCGCCGCCCGAGATCGTCGCCGTCCACTTCCAGCACGGCTTTTGTCGGCTTGGGTTCGAGCAAAGACGGTTTGTCGTAGGGGGTTGGCACAGCCACCGCGACCGGCCCGCCAAGCCCCGCCACCTGTATGCGCACCGCTTCGGCAGTGATGTTCACGTCCGCCTTGGCGACGGCAAACGCCTGCTGCCATTGCTTAAACGCGGCATCCGTTTGGAGACCGCTGCCGATGCGCACCCAGAACGCGGCGGCGGCGCTGAGTTTCGCGTTATCCTTTCTCGCCGGCGCATGATGCGCCACCGTCAGGCGCACCGCGCCGTAGGTATTCGTGTCATAGGCAAAACTCACGCGGCTGACCTGCCCATCCAAGCTGCGACTCCAAGGAACCCGCACTCCCACCGCTGCCGTCCCTTTGCGCAGCACCAGCGCTGCCCCCGGCGGCAACGGAATTTCGACAGCTTTCCCTTTTTGCAGCGGAACGTGCCGCTCGCCGATCCAGAAACCGTCCGGCTCGAACGGCATGACGAAATGCGACTCCAGTGTCTCAAACGTCTCCGGCAAATCTTGCGGACGGTAGATCGCCAATCCCACGGCATCATCCCGGCACTGCGCGCCGGTGAAGAATGGATTCAGGTGCAGCGTCTTCGAGTGCGCCTTGCTTTCGACGATCTTGATTTTTCCATACGGATCGCGCCGTCCATCCGGGATGTAATAGCAGCGCACCGATTCGCGCGGCCCCGGAAAATCCACCGTCAACGGCAGGTCCATCTTGCCACCATAGTTCGCCCCGGCAACACTGAGGGTCACATCCGGATAAAGCAGGTGCGATTTGGTTTGCTGGTCTTCCATGCCAAACATCTGGCGGACATAGCGCGGGAATTGGGTGGCGCTGAGCAACTGCAACTTTTCCGGGGGGCGCCACTTGGCATAGATCGTGTGAATGGAAATGATCTGCGTTTTTTCAGTGACCGGCAGCCAGCCATTGGCCATGAGTTGCTGATCCAGCGAGCCGAGCCCGCGCAGATAATCATAATCCCGGCTGCGCGCGCCCGCCAGCTTTTGGGCGGGTGGAAACCAGTTCATCTCCAGATCGGTCCAGAACAATTCCAGCAACGCGCGTGCTTGGGCGCGACCGCGTGGGCGCTGGCAAAACGCCTCGATGATCGTTAGATCATCCAGGTCGGTGCCATAGTAGGTGGGGCTGTCATACTCGTGAATGCCACCCTCCCAAATATTCAGGCAGACGGCATCCAACCGCGCGTAGCCTTCATCCGCCGCGGCAGCGTTCCCTAAAATTTCGCCGAGTAAAATCAGGTTGCCGGCATTCATTAGGGCGATATTGGTGTAACTGTCGCGCACCTTGTGCCTCAATAGACCATGCTCGGCAAAGCCCAGAATTTCCCGCAGCTTGTCGCGCGCTGCCGGCGGCAACTTTTGCTGATGCCGAATCCAGATAATCACCGCGCTCTGCATGCAAAAATCCACCGCGTTGAAATCAAAGACATCCTCATGCCCCCAGCTCCAGCGGAAGTTGCCGTAGCCCTTGGCGGTCTTCTCCCGATTCTGCATCTGGGCGGCCACGTCAAACAGTCGCTCCAGGCGTTCCAGTTTGGTGTTGCCCTCGCACAAGGTCAGCGCGTACGCAAACAGTTCGCGCGAAGACATATTGGCCGGCAGGGGATTCTTGTTCACCGTGCGCCACGTTCCCTCACCACGCGCCACACAAACCGCGACGATGCTTTCGCTAGTGGGCAACGGAGCGGCGACCGTGTTGGACGCAGCACCCAACAGAGCAACCATGATCAATAGGGCGAAGCGTCCCGAGCGAATTGCCTTGGGACGCTGACCGGACGAACGGAGATACGGCGTTTGCATGTGATTGATGTAGGGAATAAACCCGCATTCGTCAACGGAGATAAGTGGAACCCCGGTAAATCCGCAGCCGGGATGTAGCAAAAACGATCCAATTCCAGCTTGGGTGTTGGCCAATTCCGAATTCCGGAATCCGAAATCTACATTAGAAAGGCCGTCCTCCCTTCCGGAATGACGGCCTTTCTGTTTGGTTAAAGCCTTCGCTTAACGGATTAATCCTTTTCCACGCCACTGATCCAGTACTTCTCCATCTCCTGCGTGGTCGGCACCTTCAGCGGACGGAGCAGACGGAAGCCGATGAACTGCGCATCGGTGAGATACCAGTAACTCTTGGGCAACTGCGGGTCCTGCGCTTTCCATTCGGGGCCGGAAGCGAGACGCCCGCCGCTGCGCAGCTTGGTGCCGTCGTCGTTCCAGGAGCCGCCGCGCGCCACATGCGGATACGGCTTGGTGGCCTTGTTCCACGGCTCCACCGTCAGCGCGCCCTGGATCACTTTCGAGTAATTCTCCTCGTATTGGTCCAGGCACCACTCGGAGACATTGCCGTGCATGTCATATAATCCCCAGGCATTCGGCTTTTTCTGGCCGACCTTCTGATATTTGCCATCGCTGTTCTTCTCAAACCAGGCGTTATCCGGCAGTTTGGCCTCATCATTGCCAAAGTTATACGTGGTGGTGGTGCCGGCACGGCAGGCGTACTCCCATTCCGCTTCGGTCGGCAGGCGGTAGAACTGGCCGGTCTTGGAACTCAGCCATTGACAGTACTTGTTCGCACCGTGCTGGGTCATCGCGATGGCGGGGAAGCCATCTTTGCCCATGCCGAAGCTCATTTCCACATAAGGCTTCGAGGGGCGCGTCACGGCATCGGAGATTTTGTCCACGTCCGGGTTCGACGGGAAGGAGAGCCGCAGCTTTTTCTCGTCGTCGGGGTACATGAACAGTTCGTATTCATTCCAACTCACTTCGCAACGACCCATCCAGAACGGAGCGATCTTCACTTTGTGTTGCGGACCTTCATCCTGGTTGCGGTTGGGCTCGGCATCCGGGGTGCCCATGACGTATTCGCCGCTCTTGATCGGTACCATCGCGTAGGTGACCTGCGTGCCGGGGATGGTATTCGTGTACGGCTGCATGTCGCCCTCGGATTTATCCTTGAGGCTGTCCACGATCCGCTTGTAAATGTCGGGAATCACCGCCACATCGCCCATGTCCAGCGTGACGAGGTCGCCCCACATGCCTTCCTTGTACTTGCCATCCACAAACTTGTAGAACTTGAACTTGGAAGAGTACTTCAGGCGCGTCTTCAGCGGCATGTAGAACGCGACGAACCCGGCATCCGTATAAGCCGCGCCCGTCACCTTGTCGCCGTCTTCCGCCGCGATGTTCTGCATGAGCACCGGTGCCTTGGAACCATCGAAGCTGTACACGGCGGCGGGCTCATTCGTGTTATGCACCACGAACAACTTATCGCCGAGGGAGAATACCTGCGTGATCAGCTTATCCAGCTTGAAGGAAGCGCCCGCGCCCAACTGGAACTTGCCGCCGGCCTCTTCCACCGGGCGGAACAACAGCTCCGATTCACCCTTCTTGTAGAACACAAAATCCAGCAACGCATTGCCCCGGAAGTTCCCCGCGACATAATCCGCGCCGTTCGGCAAACCGGCCTGCTGCACCACCGTGACCGGCTTGCCGGACTCCAGCGATTGCGCCACCAACGTGTCGCCCGACTTCTCTGTCGCCAGCGCCACCAGCAATTCCGGGCCGCCCGCTTTGAGCGCCAGGTGATTCCCACGCGTCAACTCGCCGGGCGCCGGGCTTTCCACCAACTGCTTGAACGCGCCGCCCGTGTTCCGGAACAACGTCGTCAGGCAACTTGGGTCCACATTATAGATACTGCCGATATACAGGTCGCGCAGCTCGGTTTTCCCCTCACCGCCCACCGCCACCGGCACGGCCACGCTCGGGCCCATGCAACTCGGGGCGAACGTCGTCACCTTGCCCGAGGAACCTGGGTCGTTCGCCTCCACCACATTCACCTTGCCGCCATCGGCGCTCGTGAACACCAGCGCATCCCGCTTGGCGTCCAGCAATCGCCCCACGCTAATCCCGCTGACGTTCGGGATGCCAGACAAGCGCACGCGCGCCCAGGTATATTCTCCCGCCTTCAACTGGTATCCAAGGCGGAACTTGCCGCCGGCGCGGTCCACGATGACGATGTCCTGTCGCCCGTCCCCGTCGAAATCGCCGCTGGCGATCAATTCCATTTTGGTTTCGTACACAAAATTCGCGACGGGCGCAGCGGCGGAGGTGTTCAACCCACCGATCAGCGGCGCGAGGGCCGAGGCGATACTCAAGATGCTGGTCTTATTCATGTCTATGGCAAATTCACAATCGTTACTGTTTGGACGAGTTTTCACAGAACCTATTCGATTGTCAATCCATGCCTTGCTTTTGCAGAATAATTTTCCGGCGGGAAATGAGAGAGAACATGCTGGGGATTGATAGGGAGCGGTTTCAAAATTGTGTAAAAAATGTGATGAAATGAAATTTCATCACAAATTGTGATAAAATTGTGTGAAAAAGATTTTTTGACACAATTCTTTGACCACGGATTGCGCGGATGCCATGGATGGAAAGTCGAACATGGCAGAAAAATTTATTGGCAAAAAAATTATGACCTGAGGGTGCCAAGACCGAAGACCGGAGCCCGCGAATCACGCCAATCAACGCGAATGGAGACCGCCATTTCGGAGTTCGAAATTCGGGTTTCAAATGTATATTCATGTCATTCATGAGGATGAGCGTAGCAGGGATTTTGGAAAAGCGGTTCCCTCCCGGAGGGAAATTATGTGGACATGAGGATTATGTGGACATGAGGATTATGTGGACATGAGGATTATGTGGACATGAGGATTA
>JBAXGN010000194.1 GCA_037139415.1 Verrucomicrobiota bacterium
ACCAAGAGTTTCTCAAACCAATTCAAAAGTTTCCCAAATCACGGGCGGGTTTACCCCGGATAACTTCCGCTTTTATCTCACGCATAATCCCGGCGCGGCGATGATTGAAGCGGATGGGCAGGAGGTGGCGCGGGCCGAGGGCCTGGATCAGCGGTTCGTGAGCGAGGCCGGCGAGGTGCGCCTCACGTTTGCGCCGCGCCGCGCCAAGGTGATCCGCGTGCGGTTGCCGTGGGTGGCCAAACCGATTCCCCTGCCCGGCGGCGAGCGCAAGCGCGAAACGCCCTGGCTGGCCGAGGTGCGCATCCTGGGCGCCACCGGGGCCCTGCCCCCCAGCCAGACCGGCACGCTGACGGTGATGCTGCGCGATGCGCTGAGCGATGAAGTGAAGCTGATCGCCCGGGAGAGCCTCACCGCCGAACCGGGCGTCATGCAACGGCTGCCCTTCCCGCTGACGATCCCCGCCAGTGGCGGCACGCGCTTTTACCGGATCGAGGCGTCCTTCGTTGGGCAGGAAGCGTCCACCCCGTTCCTGGCCATCGCGCCGACTCATCCGCTCACGCCGTTCAAAGACCTCAAGCCCGCCAACGCGCCCGATCTGGGGTTCATCGTGACGCGCGGTTTCCGCAACGTCCTGGATAACGGCCCCGGCACCCAGGAGGTCGGAGCTGGCTGGGGACAGCCCGACGATTTGGTCTGGGCGTACAGCCGGCAGTTGAAGCAGTTGGGCAAAAACGCCAAGACCGAGGCGGGCCGGCTTTACCTGAGCGAGAGCGATATGCGGCATTACTCGACGCCATGGCGCTCCTTCCCCAACGGCGAATACTTCTACAACCTCGCCCCGGCGCTGATCGTCAAACGCATGAAAGAGGACCGGCGCTGGAAGGATTCGCCCGTGGCGATCCTCGCGCACTCCGACCGCTGGGATACCGCGCCCGAGGTGGACGCGCTGCACGGCTGGCCGGATTTCATCGAGTTCGACGAGTTCCTGCGCGCCAGCGGCAAGCCGGGCCTGCAAGGGAAGACGCGCAAGGAACTGGTCGCCGAGATTCACAGCCAGCACGAGAACCGCTGGCAGGCGTGGCACCTGGAACGGTATGTCCACGCCGTGAAAAATCTGCGGGACGCGTTCGCCGCCGAAGGCAAGCGGGTGATCATCACCGCGCAGGGCTCGCCGCTGGTGCCCGCGAAATATGAAGCGGTGCTGGCGGAGGTCATCCGCGGCCAGAGCGACGATTCGACGTGGGGGATGGTGGAAGAAAGCGTGCCGCTGACGACCGGGCGGCAGATGGGTGTGATGGCGTTCAATCCCAGTTGGGCGATGTCCACGCTGCTGCAATGGGGCTTCGACTCGGCGGTGCTGGATAATCCGCACTGGCACAATCCCGTCAGTTGCACCGAGCCCTCGCGGCGGCATCTGTATGATCGGGCGTGGCGCGCGGTCATCGGGCGCGACGGGGCGTACCACTCCATGCACACGTACGCCTACAACGCCAATGCGGGCTTTGCCTTTACCATGACGCAGAACGACTGGCAGGAATACTGGCGCGTGCAGGAACGCCACAGCCTGATCGCGCCGGAAGCGCCGATTGGCGCGGGCGTGGTGATCAGCACGGCGCGCTTTGCCGATCCCGAGCGCGCCGCCTTCAGCGGCAGCGGCGGCTGGGGTGCGAGCGAGGCGGATGAACAGGTGCGCAGCGCGGCCCGAACGGTACGGCGGTTGCACGAGGTGGGCGTGAGCGTGCCGTTCTCGGCCAACGTCGGCACCCTGGACCAATGGACCAACGCGACCCCGCTGGTGCTGGTGGGCGTGGATCTCTTCAGCAACGAGGAAATTGCGGCGTTGCGGAAATTGAAGCAACGCGGCGTGCCGTTGGCGGCCTTCACGAGCAAGAACTGCGGCGCGTTGCCCAAGGCGCTGGGCGATCTCTTCGGCGTCAACCCGGACGGCTCACCGGCCGCGGGGACGCGCATCGGCGAACTCGCCGGCAAACCGCTCGTCGCCGCGCCACTCACGCTGTTCGCGGCCACGCCGTGCGACGAATTGAACACCACGCAAACGGCGTTCCTGGCCGAGGCGATGCGCCAACACCTTCAGCTCCCGCTGGTCTTCCCGCCGGGCACCGCCGGCTACGGCTTCACCTCGCAAGGCATGAATTATATCGTCGTGGAAGATTGGCGGGAGCAGGGACGCAACGTCACGGTTCGGCTGCGCGCCAGCGCGGGAACCGTCCACGCCGATGCGGTGGACGTCAACGACCATCGCTCCTTGATGGTGCGCCGGGACGGAACCGATTGGGTCATTGATCTCCCCCTACGCCCCGGCGACGGAACGCTGATCGCCGTACAGGAGCTTGCCCGATGAAAACCCTCTCCCCTTACGCCATGACATTCTTTACCCACGCCGTCCGCGCCGCGGCGATGATCGTGTCTATCACGCTGCTGGGCGGGTGGCCCGCCGGGTTGCGTGCGGAAACTCCGGCACGCGGGCTGAAGATCTGCGTGGCCGCGGATGCACCGGAGCCGGTGCGACGGGCGGCGGACGCCATGGTTGCCGCCGCCAAGACGCACCCCCTGCTCGCCGCCATGTGCGGTGCGGCAATGCCCACTCTCGCCGACACGAAGACCCTCGTGGCGGGCAAACCGGAGGTGCGCGCCTTGGATCACCTCGTCATCATCGGCCTGCCCGACGACCCGCTGATCCGCGCCGCCTGGCAGCGGGAGGCGCGCGCGGAAGACGGCGGGCTCTATATCTTTGGCTTCGGCCACCTGCGCGGGGACATTGGTTACATCGAGAGCGACCGTAATCCGTTTCTGCACGGTCGGTTTATTCCACGCGCCCCCTACGAGACCGAAGTCGTGACCATCACGGGCACCACGCCCGCTGGAGTTGCGCTCGCGGCTGACGCTTTCCTGAAACAGAGTCTCGTCAACGGCGTCGTGGCCGCGCCCGGATGGAAACGTCCAGCCACCACGCTGCTGGATCGCGACCCGCTGCCGCCCGGCTTCGCCGCGCCCGCCTGGCTCCCGGCGCAGATTCAGCAGGCAAGGCGCATGGGCTGGGCACAAGCGGGCGAGGATGAATATCGCGGCGTACTGGCGGACGCGGGCGTATCGCCCAAGGAAATCTGGCGCGCCAAATACCTGATGCCCGGCGCTTGGGACGGCGCGGGTGCGGATAAAGCCTACGAGCATTACCTCGGGGGGCTGCACCGTCGCGCTTATGGCAACACCGTCTGGTGCGCCCGGTTCGAGTCTGCCGCGCAAGCCACCCAAGCGGCCCCAAAAATCGCCAGCGCCGCCAAGCTCCAGAAAGCAGGCGCGGTCTGGAAAGGCACTCAGCCACCTGCCGGTTTCCAGAAAGAATCCAGCGGCCCACTGACTCTCTGGCTACACGGGGAATGGGTGATCCTGACGACGCTGTCCGAAGCTGCCGCCACTGAACTGCAAGCCAAGCTCCGTTACTTACCATGATCGTTAAGTCACCAAAATCAAGGCGACTATTCCATGGCCGGGTTGTTTGTTGTCATTCCGGCAGCCTTGGCAAGGGCGACCTGATCATCGTCAAAGCTCACAAAGAGGTTCGCAGCCAACATCCATAAATAACTTCGTCGCGGGATGAAAAAATGTGTCATGAGTCACACGCGATGCCACAATGACGCTGGTATCAGGATAGATGGTCATTGTTTCATTCGTTTCATTATTTCCGTGAGGTTCACTGGGGGCCGTTTGTCCGGAAAAATCGCCCGGGCTTCCCGTTCAAAATCTTCCAGCGTCCTTTTAGGACGCGTACCCGCCTTGATCACCGTAAAGGAGGGCTTGCCAGCGTCAGTCACTACCACCGTTTGCCCTGGGCGCATTGATTTGACCAGGGACGGCGTATGATAAAATTCCCGCGTTGTCGCAGTTTTCATGGTGTCCAGCACACCTGTCTAACATTCCAAAATCAAGCCCAATCGGCATGGTTCATTGGACACCACTCATGGTGCTCGATACGTTCAAACGCTCACAGCGGCTCCAGCGTCACGCGCTTCACTTCCAACTGCGCCCCCTCGCATTGGAGGCCGATAAACCCGGAACGAATGGACCCGCCGGTGGTCTTGTTCATCTCAGTGCCATTCACCAGGATGGTAATGGTGTCCCCGGCGCAGACCACCTGGTAGAGGTTCCATTCCCCGACCGCCTTTTCCGCATCCGGCGCTTTTCTGCCCACCTTCGGCGGCTTGACCAGTTCATTGCATTTGGCGCCGCTCCAGAAATACATATCCCCTTGCGCCTTGTGCATCCCCTGGCATTCCACGCAAAGCGGCCAGACCTTTTCCGGCAGGTTCATGTGCACCAGCACGCCGGTGTTTCCGGGCTTGGCGAATCGCCATTCCACGGTCACCTTATAATTGGCGTAGGCCTTGTCCGTGCGCAAATAACCGTTGGGTTTCCCCACGCAACCCAAGAGACCATCTTTTACCGACCAGACGGACGACACGGCCACATTGGTCTTATGATAGGCCACCCAACCGGTGAGGTCTTTGCCATTAAACAGTTCCACTTTCGCTTTGGGTACAATTGCAGTTTCAGCGGTTTGCGCGCCCACCGGCAACGCCACAGCCAACAGCAAACCAGCCAGGCAACCAACGATTCGTTTCATAGTATTTTCTTTCATTTGGGTTTGGGGTTTATCTAAAACTGATTTTACAAAGGCCTTACTCCTTCCGCGCCACCCAGCGGATGGCCTGGGCCACCAACTGCCGGTAACTCGGATGCTCATACGCAAACCGATCATGGCCCAACTGCAAATACACCACGCGCGACGCCTCATACGTGCGCGTCCAGGCCAGATGCGGCGAGTTGTTGGTATGATCGGTGGTTAGGATGACGTGCGAATCCGGCTGGATGTCGTACCCGAAGTAACTCTCATCGCGGATCGTAAAATCCTTCACCCCCCGCGTGACGGGATGCTCCGGATCGGCCACCTGCACCTTGATATCCTCGCCATGCTTGGCTTTCGAGCGGGGCTTCTCCACCCCGTTCACCACCGTCTTCTGCGCCATGTAATACCGGCCACCAAGAATCTTCTCATACTCCGGCCACGCCTGATAATCCGCCACCGCATGATGCAGAATCACCAGCCCCTTGCCGGACTTCAGCGCGTTGACAAAATCCCCCTTCGCCTCCTCCGTGATCTTCTGCCAATAATCGTAGAGCACAATGACATCAAACGCCTTGACGGCCTCCGGGCGCAAATACGGGTGCGCGTTCGGATGCGCGGCGGCGGTGAACTCGACCTCCGGATTATCCTTGAACAACTGGAAGAATTCATTCGTCTGGAACGGATGCGAGCCGGAAAGAATCAACAGGCGCAGTTTCTCCGCGCTCATCCCGCTTGGAGCCAAGGTCAGCAACACCAGCCAGACGATCAGCCCGGCTGCCCAATCTCTCTTTGAGTTCATCGTATTCACAACAGGTTTTCAACACTATGCAACCAGCCCTCCAACCAAATCAAGCCCGTACTTTGTGGAGAACGCGGGCAGCGGGCGTTGCCGGGGACATGCTCACGGGCGGGACGCCCGCACCACCTTGCCCTGCTGATTCGTTCGGAATTCGGTTTTTTCCAAGCAGCCCAAAGCGGCCCAAAATGGAACCGAACTGCGGGTCAACGCAGGAAGTCCCAAGTCATCTTCACAATCAACGCTGAAGTCACCAAAAGGAAGAGCAACCGCACGAAGCGGTTGCCTTTGAGGATTGCGAGGCGGGCACCGAGCAACCCGCCCATCAGGTTGCAGACTCCCATCAGCAGCGCCAGCGTGAAGAGGATGTGCCCGGTGGATGCGAACCACAGGATGGCAGAAAGATTGGTGGCCACATTAATGATCTTGGCGGCGGCGGAAGCTTCGAGGAAGCCAAAGCCGAAAATGCCGACCAGCGCGAAGATCAGAAAGCTGCCGGTGCCCGGCCCGAGGAAACCGTCGTAGAGACCGACAACAGCGCTCAACGCCATCCCCACCCAGAGCTGTCGCCGCTCGTCCCATTTGGGCGCATGGACGTTGCCCAGGTCTGGCTGGAGAAGCGTATAGGCAAGCACGATAACCAGAAGTACCAGCACGAGGGGTTTAAGGGAGGCCGAGGGCGTGCTGGTGGCAAGCACCGCCCCAAACAACGAGGCAAAGAACGCCGCGATTCCCGCCGGCACCACCATGCGCCAATGAATCGGCACCTGGCGGGCATATTGGATGGCCGCCACGGATGTGCCGCAGATTGAGGAAAGTTTATTGGTGCCCAGCAGCGTAGCCAGACTGCCCGCTGCGGCGGACGGCGCGACCAGCAACAGCGCTGGAAGCTGGATCAACCCGCCACCGCCGGCCACGGCATCCACCAATCCGGCCAGGAACGCAAACCCGCAGAGAATCAAAGTTTCCACCATGACGCGGGGAGCCGCCGGTTATTTCTTCCCGGCTTCCGGTGACGCTTGGGCAAGCCGCACGACGGCACCATCCGTGAGCGAATCGGAGGGATTCAGAATCACGCGGTCTTTGAGGTCCAACCCGGCGAGCACTTCAATCGTGGTGCCGAAATCGCGCCCCAACGTGATGCGTCGGAGGCTAACCTTGCTATCCGCGCCAACAATCCCGGCTTGCGGGCCGCTGGCTTGGAAGATCAACGCGTTGGACGGGATGGTCAGAACCGCGTCCGGTTTGGCATCAGTAAAGCGCACCTGCCCGAAGCCGCCAGCCATGAGTTCGCCGCGTTCATTCGGGACTTCCAGTTCGGTGAGCAGCGTGCGCGAAGCGGCGTCCATCGAACCGGCGGTGCGCACCACGCTGGCGGCAAAGCTGCGGCCCGGCAATTCCGAAACCGTGAGTTCGGCGGTTTGGTGGAGCGTGATCGCCCGCGCCAGGGATTGCGGCACGCGCACGAAAACCCGCAAGGTGCGCATCTGACTGAGGCGAAACAATTCCGTGCCGCCGCTGGCGGTCACCAGGCGGCCAACGTCAGTGAGCCGCGCAGTGATCCGACCGGCAAACGGCGCGGTGATCCGGGCAAAGCCTTTCATCTCTTCGAGTCGGCGGACATTGGCCCGCGCCGCTTCGACAGTCGCGACTTTCAAAGCGAGGTCCGCTTGTTTTTCTTCGACTTCCTGACGACTCACGCTGGCGGTCTTGAACAGCTCTTCCCAGCGCGCCGCCGTCGCCAGTGACAGCACGAGACTTGCGTCAGTCTGGTTCACCATCGCCCGGGATTGCGCCAGCTCCTGATCCAGTTCCGGCGTGTCAATTTCGGCCAGCAACTGCCCCGTCTCGACTTGGTCGCCCATGTCCACCAGCCAGCGCTTGAGATACCCGCTGGCGCGCGCATACACGGCGGTTTCCGTCAACGCCCTCAGTTCGGCGGGCAACGCCATCGCGACCGGCGCCTTACCCGGTGTGGGGGAAATAACGGTCACCGTGGGCACCGCCAGTTCGCGCTGTTGGCGGACCAATTCCTGCCGGGCTTGCAGACGCGGCAGATAACCGGCGACGCCGGCCAGCAGGATCAAAATAATGGCCACCACGGCAATCAGTCCCAAGCGGGAACCGGACGGGGCGTTGGATGGAGGGGGATTCGCGTTCATGTCGCAGAAACAATTGGAGTATTCGCCGGAGCAGCGGGTGGCAGGCCCGCCGGAAGCCGTCGGCGCAAAAGGCTGAAGACAACCGGCACAAACAGCAGCGTCGCCAGCGTCGCCACGAGCAGCCCGCCGATCACGGCACGGCCCAGCGGGGCATTCTGTTCGCCGCCCTCGCCCAGACCGAGGCTCATGGGCAACATGCCGATGATCATCGCCAGCGCGGTCATCATCACCGGACGCAGCCGCCCGGTACCGGCCTCCAGCGCGGCGGCGATGGGCTCCATGCCGCGCAGTAAATTATCCCGGGCAAAACTGACGACGAGCACGGAATTGGCGGTGGCAACGCCGAGACTCATGATGGCCCCCATGAGGGCCGGCACACTGGTCGTCGTCTGCGTGAGATACAACGCCCAGATGACCCCAGCCAACGCCCCCGGCAGCGCGCTGATAATAATAAACGGGTCCAGCCAACTCTGAAAGTTCACGACCAGCAGGAGATAAATCAACGCCGTCGCCATGAGCAGCCCGATGCCCAGGCCAATATAGCTGCGCCGCATCGTTTCAGCCTGCCCACGCAAGACGATGTACCCGCCGCGTGGAAGTTCCTTCCGGGCCTGATCGAGGAGCGGTTCGATTTCTTTGAGCACGCCCCCGAGATCCCGCCCCTCGACGCCGCCATAGATATCAATGACCGGGGCCACATTGTAATGCGAGAACACCGGGGGGCCGTTGGTGCGGTGGATCGTGGCAACGTTGGCGAGCACCTGCATGCTGCCTTCCGGCGTCAGGCTGGCGCTGATCGGCAGGCCGTTAAGCGCCGCCAACGAATCCACCGCGTGTTCCGGCGCGCGAATATTGATGGCGTACTGGATGCCACCGCGCGGATTCAGCCAGAACCCGGGTTGCGTCTGGCTGCTGCCGCTCAAGCTGAGCAAGACGGAGTTGGCGACATCCCGTTCCGTCAACCCAAGCTCGGCGGCCCGGGTGCGATCCACTTCGATACCCAATCGCGGACGGTCACCAGGCTGGTGTACCCGCACATCCACCGCCCCTGGAATTTGTCGAATCTTCTCCGCTAACCGCGCCGCGATGGCGCGGTTCTGCGCCTGGGCGCGGCCCACGACCTGCACATCGAACGGCGCGGGCAGCCCGAAATACAGCGTTTGACTCACAATGTCCGCCGGCAGGAAATAGAACATTGTCCCGGGAAACTCCCGGTTCAACCGCAACCGCAGCCGCTTGATATATTCAGGCGTCGGCGCATGGTCGGCTTTCAGGGCAATCTGGATATCCGCATCGCCCGGCCCGATAATGCCCCCGGTGTTATAGGTCAGGTTGATGCCCGACGACGGCATGCCAATGTTGTCCAACATGCCCGCCAATTCCCCCGCCGGGATTTCCTGGCGGATAACCTCCTCCACCTGATCCACCAACCGGGCCGTTTCCTCAATGCGCACACCGCTCGGCGCTCGCAGATGCAAGCGCATCTGCCCCGCATCCACCGCCGGAAAGAAATCCTCGCCCAGCAACCGTGTCAGGTACCACGACGCCACGCAAAAGAAGAGAAAGCTGGCAGCAAACGCAGCGCGCTTCTCCAGACACGCCGACAGCAGGCGGCGGTAACCGTCGCGAAACGCCGCAAACCAGGCTTCAAACCGCCGTTGAATGGCAATGAACGGACGCACCAGGATGGACGCTTTCTGCTCGTCCACATGCTCGCCGTGCAACCGGACATTCCGGTAAAACCACATGACCAGCGTGGGTACCAGCGTCCGCGAGAGCACATAACTCGCCAGCATCGCAAACACCACCGCTTTCGCCAGCGGCACGAACAGGTAGTGCGACACGCCCGTCAGGAAAAACATCGGCACGAACACGATGCAGATGCACAGCGTCGAGACAAACGCCGGCAGCGCGATCTCCGCCGCCCCGGCCAGGATGGCATCCTCCAGCGGTTGCCCGGTGGCCATGTGGCAATGAATGTTCTCGATGGCCACCGTCGCGTCATCCACCAGAATGCCCACCGCCAGCGCCAGCCCGCCCAGCGTCATCAGGTTGATCGTCTCCCCCAGCGCGCAGAGCACCGCAATGGAACTGAGCACCGAGAGCGGAATGGAGAGCGCAATGATGAACGTGCTGCGCCAGGAACCGAGAAAGAGCAGGATCATGCACGCCGTCAACGCGGCGGCGATGACACCCTCCTTGACCACATCGTTAATGGCCGCCCGCACGAACACCGATTGATCGGCAAACTCCTTCATGTCCATCTCGGGCGGCACCGTCGTGCGGATATACGGCATCGTCTTCTTCACCCCGGCGACCACCTCCAGCGTGCTGGCCACCCCGCTCTTCATCACCGTCAACAATACCCCGCGCACGCCATCCTGCCGCACAATATTCACCTGCGGCGAATAGCCATCCCGCACCTGGGCCACATCCCGCAGGTAAATCGTCGCGCCATTCACCTTCTTCACCGGCAGATTGTTCAACTCATCCAGCACCAGCGGGCTGGTGTTCACATCAATATCGTATTCCGTCGCCCCGATCTTGGCCGTGCCGGAGGGGAAAATCAGATTCTGCGCATTCACCGCGGCGACGACCTCCTGCGGCGAGAGATTCTTGGCCTTGATCGCCGTCAGGTCCAAGTCCACGCACACCAGCCGAATCTTGCCGCCGTAAGGCCACGGCACCGACGCCCCCTGCACCGTGGACAACCCGACGCGCACCTGGTTCTGCGCGAGGTCAAAAATCTCCTGCTCGCTCAACTTGCGGCTGCTGAGGCTGTATTGGAGGATTGGCACCGTGGAAGCGTTGTAGCGGATAATCAGCGGCGGCATCTGCCCGGGCGGCAACAACCGCAGCATCGTCTGCGAAATGGCGGTGATCTGCGCCACGCCGGCATCCACGCTCGCCCCCTCTTGCAGAAACACCTTGATGATCCCCACCCCGTTATACGAACTGGACTCGATGTGCTCCACGTCATTCACCGTGGTGATCAGGGAGCGCTCGTGGATATACACCATCCGCTGCTCCACCTCATGCGCGTCCAACCCGTTGTATTGCCACACGATGCTCACCACCGGGATGTCAATCGCGGGGAAAATATCCGTGGGCATCCGCCGCAACACAAACGGCGTCATCAGCAATAGCAACAGCGCCGCCACCACAAAGGTGTACGGCCGTCGCAATGCCAAGTGTACAATCCACATAATCCAGCTTCAGACGCTTTGCCCGTCGCACTTCTTCACCCTGGCCCGGTCGTATCCGCCCGCGCCAGCCGAGAATCATGCGGCAAAACCACTGGCCCTGCCAACAGTTTCTTGCGAAAAATGCCCCGTGCAAGCAGCCAACCGTGGTTTGCTTCAAATTGAACGTGGGTGCTCCTTCCTTCCACGACCATTAGCCGCTGTTGCCGTTACTCACGCGCACATCGGCGGGTGGGTAGCGAGCGGTTTTTGAGGGTTCGACCGGGCAAAACCTGCCGGACGGGGCCTTTTAGGCCAGTTTTTGACATAAATTGCAGAAAATGGACGTTTTTTCGGCTCGGGGGGAAAATCCCCCCGCCTCCGGCGAAACCCGCCCGCCTACCGGTGAACTCCGCCCCGCTCCGGGGGAAAATCCCCCCGCCACGGGCGGAACCCTCGCCGACCGGGGGGAAACCCCGTTGGTCCGGGGGAAAATCCCCCCGGTCCGGGGGGAAATCCCCCGGCCACGGGCAGAACCCTCGCCGACCCGGTGGGAACCTTCGCTGATCCGGGGGAACTTCGCCGCGACCCGGGGGAACTTCCCCCCGCTACGGGCAGAACCCGTCGCGACCTGGTGGAAACCTGCCCCCACTACGGTGATACCTCACGCCTCACAACTCCAAGCTCCGGTGCCAAAATCCTTTCAGAATTGTTGCGCCCCACCAGTCCCTCAATCCCAAAGGATTGACAGCCAATAGCCGGTCCAGTCGCGAGGGGAATGGGGCGCGACCACCGGAAACGCGGGAAAACGGGACCGCACCCCGGCTGGAGTGCCAGAGCGTGACGGCTCTGCCTCCCAGCTTCTGCATATCTACAGCCTTGACGGTTTCAGAGAGTTTACGCACCGTCTGAGCGCGAACGAATTTGGCTATGAAAATACTTTTTATCGGCGGCACCGGGAACATCTCGGCGGAATGCGCGGCGTTGCTACACGAGCGCAGACACGAAATCATGGTCGTAAGCCGGGGTAAAAGTTCTGTACCCGCCGCATACCGGGCCATCCATGCGGATCGGAAAGACCCAGCCGCCATGCGTGCCGCGCTGGCTGGCGTTCAACCGGAGGTGGTCATTAATTTCCTCGGGTACGACCTAGCGGATGTGCGGAATGATTACGAACTCTTTCGGGATACCCTGCAACAATACCTCTTCATCAGTTCCGCCACCGTGTATGCCAAGCCGCCGCAAAAGCTGCCCATCACCGAGGATGCGCCGTTGGGCAACGCGTGGTGGGAGTACGCGCAGAAGAAGGTGGAGTGCGAACAGTGGCTGCGGCAACGCCACGAGGAAACCGGTTTTCCGGTGACCATCGTGCGTCCGTCTCATACTTACTCTCGGCACTGGATACCCAACGCCATTTCCAGCTCGGGTTACTCGTTTGCCGCACGGTTGGAGCAGGGGAAGCCCGTTTTTGTGCCCGATGACGGCGAAAACCCGTGGACCTTGACCGCTGCAACCGATTTTGCCATGGGCTTGGCCGGTCTCGTGGGCCGGCCGGAAACGTTGGGGGAAGCGTTTCACATCACCAGCGATGAAGTGCTCACCTGGAACCAAATCTATGCCGAAATTGCGGCGGCGCTGGGCATTCCGGCTCCGGAAGTGATTCAGGTGCCCACCGAATTCATCTGCCAGACGGTACCGCAATTCTCCGGTAATCTGAAGGGCGACAAAGCGCATCCGGGTGTTTTTGACAACACCAAGATCAAACGGTTCGTACCCGAATTCTGCTGCCGCAAACCATTCCAGGTCGGCATTCGCGAATCGGTGGCCTGGCTGCGCGCGCATCCGGATCAGCAAAACCTGAATCCAACAGTGGATACCGTGTGCGAGAAAGTCATCACCGCATGGCGGCAAACCCAGCAACAGCAACAGCAGCAGCAATGACAGCTCAAGCTCACGAACTCCGCGTCTCTGAGAGCGGTAAACAATTCTGTTTTAGCATTGAAAACCTGCATAAAACTGATATGTTTGCCTTCAGTTATTTGCAATGAAGGCTCTGAATCGGAAAAGGGGGCACTTCGCCGAACTGGTGGGTGCCCTCTGTCGTTGGCGGCTGACAAACCATTTGTGGTTCGTCGCGGCCTTGTTAGCCATGTCTGCGTTCGATCTCCTGGCCGTGCCAGCGCATCCCAAGCCGGCCGCCGTTACCCAACCCGATGGCTCCACCATCAAGCTCATTCTGCGCGGGGATGAGTTTCAACACTGGCACGAAGACGCGGCAGGTTACACCATTCTGAAAGACGCCGCCTCGGGCTTCTGGCTATATGCAAGTCTGGACAGCAAGGGCGTACTGGCCGCGACCAGCCTGGTCGTTGGACGTGATAACCCGGCAAAAGCCGGCCTGGCCCAGCATCTCAAACCAACCAGCACGGTAAAACTCACGCCTGCGGCGAAAAAGGCGCGCCAACTCGCGCCCGCGGCAAGCCGCACAGTGATCACTCATGGTACGATGAAGAACCTGGTGATCCTGGTGCAGTTTCCAGATTTAAAAGGCAACTACACCAAAGCAGACGTTGAGGCCGCACTCAACACCCCAGGCTACGCGGTGGATGGCGCGCACGGCTCGGTGCAAGACTATTACCGGGAAGCTTCCGGCAACCAGTTGACGATTGAATCCGTGGTGACGGATTGGGTGACGCTCGACCACAGCTACAAATATTATGGCACCAATGATAGCTCGGGGAACGATCTGCGCCCCCAGGAAATGGTGCAGGACGCCATCGCCAAACTGGCCGCCACCAAATTCGACTTTACCACTGTTGACGGCGATAATGATGGTTGGGTGGATGGCCTGACTATCATCCACGCCGGGCGCGGCGAGGAACAGACCGGAAACGATCCCAATTACATCTATGCGCATGAATGGAATCTGAACACCCCCGTCACTTATGGTGGAAAAAAATTGCAGGATTACCTGGCGGTTGCTGAGCAACGCGGTTGGGACAACGATCCTTCCTCATGGGGCCTTTTCCGAATCGGCGGTTTTTGTCACGAAATGGGTCATTTCCTGGGCCTGCCGGATTTGTATGATTACACTTATACCAGCGAAGGCGTGGGAAACTTCTGTTTGATGTCGGGCGGCCTGTGGAATGGCGATAATGGCACCTATCCCTCCCACCCAAGCGCGTATTGCAAAAAGTTACTGGGCTGGGTTGTGCCCACCGTAGTGAGCAATACCGGAATTTATAACGTGCCGCAGGTGGAAAGTGTGCCGGTCATTTATCAACTCAGCGGAAACTTCGCCGCCACGGAATACTTTTTAATCGAGAACCGCCAAGGGGTGGGTTTTGATACCGGTTTGCCGGGCTCCAGCCGGGGATTATTGATCTGGCATGTGGATGAAACGATCGCGGATAATAACAACCGAAATCATTATATGGTGGGTTTGGAGGAAGCCAACGGCGCGCGGGATCTGGCGAACAGCGTGGACAGCGGCGACGACGATGATTATTTCCGGTCGGGAAACAAAACCCAGTTTACCGCCACGACCACCCCCAACAATAAAAGCTACTCCAGCGTAGTGCTTGGGCTGGATATCACGAACGTCTCGGCGACGGCTTCCAACATGACCTTCAGCCTCAAAGGACCGCCGCCCACGGAAGGATTTGTCTTCTTTCGTAATGCCACCAGTTCAAAGATCTTTGCTCCCTTGAATACGCCCGGCCTCGCCACACCTTCAACCGTTACCCTGGCCACCTATCCCAACCTTCGTCTTGCGTTGTATTACGGCGATGTCGGCATCACCAACGAGAACCAGTTGTTGGGGCGCGTGGCCGCCAACGGGCTGTTGACCTCTAATCTGGCAACCGACACCAACGGTATTATCACCATGACGGCCACCGCAGGAATTTATTCCGATGCCGGCCCAGCCACGGTCGGTTTCAAAACCCCCACCACCAACGCCGCCACGTTCCAAGTGCGCGCGTGGAATGGCGGATTTGGAGCCACTTGGGAGGCTTTCCAAAACAATCCGGATAAAACCAATGGGACTTTTTACGGTAAAACGGCGCTATTTACCTTTGCCCCGGGAGTGGGGACGCCCAAGACACTATACGCCGACGGCACCCTGCCCTACTTCCAGTTGCAATCATTGTTCGTGGACACCACACCTCCCGGAATCACGAACCAACCCGCCAGCCAGACGGTGATGCTCGGCTCCAATGTCACCTTCCAAGTGAATAGCATTGGCGTCGTTCCACTATCCTATCAGTGGTATTTCAATCCAGGTGCCTTGTTGCCTGGCGCAACCAATTCCTTCTTAACTCTGAATCGGGTGCAGGTCGCCCAAGCAGGCGATTATTACGTCGTGGTAAGTAATCGGTACGGCGCAGCCACCAGTGATCTGGCTCATCTGACGGTAATCACGACACCACCCGAAATCACGAACAAACCCGTCAGCCAAACAGTGACTGCCGGTTCAAACGTCGTATTCCAAGTCAATGC
>JBAXGN010000195.1 GCA_037139415.1 Verrucomicrobiota bacterium
ATTGCCTCGCCGGCTACCGGTGGGTGGCGGGTGGAAAACGACCCCGTCCGTTTCCGGTGAACCCTTTGAGGTGGTCATGCTGGAGATGGTCGGGAAACATTTGCGGCTCCAACGAATGTCGGGTTTGGCCGCCATCATCGCGAGTTGGCATCCCACGCATATCCTTCTGGATAGCGACCCGGCAACAATGCTGGTTCGCCAGGCTTTGGGCATCGCCCGTCGTCAGCAGTATGATCCGCCCCGGGTTTGGGCCATGACGGCGGAAAACCTTAAACCGGACTGGCCCCGGGATATGGCCTTGGGTTTCGCCAAGTTAAAACCGGGCCTCGTCGTTGGGCCATTGATCACTGGTTGGTTGCGTCGCATCGCTCGCCGACAGTTGAGTCATGTTTTCACGTTGAGCCGGGACGGCACTCGGGTGATGCAGGAGTTGGGTTTTTCCGGGCGCGCTACCCAGATACCATTGGGATTGGACCGGACGTTGTTTTACCCTCGTTCGTCCGAGCAAATTGCCGAGACACGTGCGCGCTTGGGACTGCGGGAGAAAACGATCGCGTACTTCGGGCGCCTGATTCCCGAGAAAGGCCTGCATATCCTGCTGACCGCCTTGGCGGGGATCAAGCAACTGCGCTGGCAGTTTTTGGTGGATCGGTTTTCGGACTATCAGACGCCGTATATTCAGGAAATCAAACAGCAGGTTGAGTCCTTGGGGCTGACTGATCGGGTGGTGTTCTTTGACGCTGCGCATGCGGAAATGCCGCTGTACATGAATGCAGCGGACTTTGTGGTCTTGCCTTCGGTATCCACTCCCAAATGGAAGGAGCAATATGGTCGGGTACTGCCGGAAGCCATGGCCTGTGGTAAGATTGTGGTGGGCAGTCGAAGCGGTGCGATTCCGGAATTGATTGACGATTGCGGTTACCTTTTTCCCGAAGGAGACGCCTGTGCGTTGGGAAAAATACTGGCGGAGCTGGTTTGCGCCCGAGAGGAGACGCTGGCCGACCTGCGCCGCAAAGCGACGGCGCGGGCGCATGATCGGCTTTCCGCCGATCATCAGGCGCAAATCTGGCTGGATTTGGCCAAAAAAGAGGCTCAAAGCAAGGCCGCAAAATGAAGTTTCACTCAAAAAAAATTACTACGCCGATGTGTCCGCACCGGCAGAAAAAATGCGAGCGATGCAGCATGATCCCACTCGTTTATCCCGAATGCAATCCCGCGCCTCAGCTCACATCCAAAACTACAGCATTGAAAAAGCTGTGTCGGGCACCCTGGCCGCAGTCCAGTACTGCCAGCAAAACCAACAATCCGCCTGACCGAAACACCGGTTTCCTGAAGCACTGGCTCACTGGCTCACCGGCCCCCCGCCCCACCGACTCACCGCCCCACTGGCTCACCGAAACACCGTCTTTCCTGCTTCCTCCAACTTCCTGTCCGCCTTGAATCAATGCCCCTTTACTTCATCCTTGCCTTGATCTGCATGGGTATGGTCGCCACCTTCAGTAACTGGCGGCATGGTATCTACTGGATGGTCGCCATCGCAATGATGCAGGATCCGATGCGGAAAATGACGCCGGGCGTACCGGCGCTCCTGGTGTTGTCCATCATGCCCATCTGGATGACGATGATTCTGAAAATGCTGGGCTCTGAGCGCAACCCGCTGATTAGGTTCAAGGCTTGCCATGCCCGGATGCTTACCTTTATCGGGCTCTTCCTTTTAGCGCTGGTGCCTTCGGCGGTGCAATCCTTCTCTTTGGGATTTGCGGGATTGCAACTGGCCATCATGGGCGGATTCAGCTATATCGGCTCACTGCTGAGTTTGCTGGCTGGCTATTATTTCATACGGCATCCCACCGATCTGGATCGGCTGCTCAAGTTTTATTGTATCGGAACTGGCATCCTGCTTATCGGTGGCCTGCTGGAGGCTGGGGGCATAACCCCAAGTTGGGCCGCCGTCGGCACCAAGGCGATGGACATGGATTGGACTCGGGGCTGGGTGGGTGGTTCCCTCAATTTGCGGGCGGGTTTCTACCGCAGCCCGGACATCATGGGCTGGCATGCGGCGGCCGCCTGCCTTTTGGCATTTCTCCTGGCGTCAAACCGGGTGGGTGCCGGGCGTGTATTTTGGTTGGGGATGGCCGCTTGGGCGTCGGTCTCCGTGATGCTCTGTGGCCGCCGCAAAGCGTTTATGATGCTGCCCGTGTTTGCCCTGACATTTATCTGGATTAACTTTCGCGGCAAAGCCCGGATCGCCCAAACTTTGGGAGTGCTGCTGGTAGCGTTGCTGTTTGGAACGGTGCTCTATGGGCAAATGGCGTCCTCCGCAGACACGGAGGAATATTATTTCAAGCAAACCAGCCAGGATTTCCAAACCCGGGTACTGGATTACGTCGTTGACTCAATCGTCGGAACATTTGAACAGCAAGGTTTCTGGGGGGCAGGCTTGGGAACTGCCACCCAAGGGGCTCATCATGTGGTGCAGGCTGAATCGTCAGGTGCGAGCCGTTCTCGCATGTGGCAGGAGGGCGGTTTGGACCGCATCTTGGGGGAATTGGGATTAATCGGGTTTGCGTGTGCCGCGGGATTCGGTATCTTGGTGTTGTCAAAGATCTTGTTGGTCAGCCGGTCGTATCGCGATTCGCCAAATCGGATGCAAGTCACCCTAGGGGCCTTCGTCGTCGCTAACGCGGCGAATTTCGTGTTATCGCATCAGGTCTTCGGCGACCCATTCATCAGCACCTTTTTTGCTTTCCTGACCGGCGTTGTGCTCTCCATGCCGCGGCTTACTCGGGAATCGGCTGCCGACGTGGCACCCGTCATGGCTGCCTCAGTCGTTAATCATCAAGGAATGCCTGCTGCCCTCTCCCCGTTTGCAGGTGATGCTCACGGGCCTGACTCGGATATACCGTCCCACCGACTCACCGACTCACCGACCCACCGCCCCACGGATTCATCGCAATCCTGAAACGCCATCTGCAATTCCATGCCGCAAAAGTCCAGCTCGGTAGCCCTGATGTCCACCAACCCGTCTGGCTTCGTCGGCAGCATGGCTCGCTACGAGTCGTTGGTCATTGCCGCCAACGAAATCATGGCGCAACAAACCGGGCATTCTTTCCGCACCGTGTCGCTGGCCATGCCTCTCCGAAGGCTCCGATTATTCCCGAGAAAAATCAGCACCGTGGTCCATCACCTCTGGATTAAGTCTAAAATGCAGATGGTCCGCCAGCAGTCCGAGCGTGAATTGCTTCATATTCTTGACGGCAGCCACGCGTACGCGCTCGATGCCACCCACGGAAAATCCGTGTGTACTGTCCACGATCTCATTCCCTGGCATCAGATGCACGGGCGTTTCGCCAGTCGCCCGCCGGGTAGATTTGCGCGTTGCATCATCCACCAGAGCACTACGGCACTTAAAAGTTGTTCGCGATTAATTGCCGTTAGTCACTGCACCGCCGCCGATTTACAGCATGAATTCGGGATTCCCAATACTGGCATCAGCGTGGTTAACCCCGCTCTTTCCCCGGATTTCATGTCGTCCATGAACCAAGACATTGCCGCACCGGGTCCACCACCCAGACCGTTCATTCTCCACCTCGGTAATAATGCCTTTTATAAAAACCGCACGGGTGTCCTGCGGATATTCGCCCAAACCAAGGGGCCACCTGACCTGGAATTGATCATGGCCGGGCCACCCCCAACCACCGAAATCCAGTCGCTGGCTGCTGAACTGAAAATCCAACCCCGCGTGCGGTTTATCCACGACCCCTCGGAGATGGAAGTGCGATCACTTTATCACCGGGCCGTCTTACTCCTCTTTCCCAGTCTTTATGAAGGCTGGGGCTGGCCGCCCCTGGAAGCCATGGCTAGCGGCTGTCCAGTGGTCTGCTCCAACGCCGCCTCCCTACCCGAGGTGGCGGGTGACGCCGCCCTTACGGCTCCCACGGACGATATTCCAGGCTTGGCGATCCTATGTCAGCGCGTGCTCACCGATCCTATTTTACGGCAGAACATGATCGCCAAAGGCCGCCAACATGCCACCCAATTCACCGTGAAACGCATGGCCGAAGGCCTATCCCATGCCTACACCAAATCTGCAATGTAAACCGTCTGCATAATCGGGTTCCCAATTTCAAGTTTCAGGTTTCAAGTTTCAGGTTTTCATGCATTGGTTCCCAATTTTTTTGCCAGATAATATTTTTGCCATGTCCGGCTTCAGAATCCCATATTTCTGCCGGTTCATTTTTCTACAAAAACTCAGGTTTTATTTCTGTTTTCTGCTTTCTGCTTTTTTTTGCTTATGGATTGCTCTGCAAAAGTTGGTTCCCATCTTTCTGCCGGTTCATTTTTCTGCATAATCGGGTTCCCATTTTTATGCCAGATAATATTTTTGCCATGTTCGGTTCCCCATTTTCAAGTTTCAAGTTTCAGGTTTCATCCTTGTCTTTTACCGTTTCGACTTTCTGCTTTCTAAATCACCCCCGCCCCCTCCATGCCCACCATTCTCGTCAACGCCTTGTCGGTTTTGAATCAAAGTGGACGCCATGTCCTCCTTGGCCATCTTTCGCGTTTGGCAAAGGCGACTCGCGGGACCCACACGTATGTTGTTTATTACCATTACCGTAGCGAAGATATGGTCAGGGACTTGGGCGACAACGTCGCCTGGAAAAAGTGTCCAGATTTCACCCACCATTGGCTTTTTAGAACCTTATGGGAGTCCTTCACGTTGCCAAAACTAGTCCAAAAGGAAAAATTCGATTTCTCGTTTACACCTAGTGGCACGCATAATGCGCGGTTAGGTTTACCGCAGATCGTTTTCGCACAGAATCCATGGTGCTTGGTTCGTGGATTGGAGCGGTCAAAAATCGAACATGTCAAGGCCTGGCTTCAGCGGGCAGCATATCGTCAAGCCATGAAGAAATCGTTGGTCATGGTTTTTAACTCAGAATATATGCACCGAGCATATACCGACAACGCTGGATCGGAATGCCAGCGTCATGCCATCGCCTATCAAGGCATTGCCGAAGAAACTCATGCGGCAGCAGTTAAATCGCGCGGACGGATTGCCCGGAAACCTCTCCAAATTGCCAGCGTCTCTGCCATGGCTCCGCACAAGGGCGTTGAGACCGTGGTTCAAGCTCTGGCGAAACTACGGCGAACTCGCAATCTGAGTCCATCCTTGTTGTTGATCGGCATCTGGCCGGTGCCTGCGTATGAGCAACGAATCCGCAGGTTAGTTATTGCCACCGGTTTGCAAAATGTGGTGACATTTTTAGGGCATGTCTCACAGGAGGATTTATACCGGTACTATGCTGAGTCTTCCGTTTTTTGCCTGATGAGCCAGTGCGAATCCTTCGGCATTCCAGCGGTGGAAGCACAGGCATTCGGCACTCCCGTCGTAAGTTCAAACTGCTGTGCAATCCCTGAAGTCTGCGGTTCAGGGGGCATATTTCCCGCCCCCGGCGACGTCGCTGGCACTGCAGGTGCCCTGGCTGAGCTCCTCACCCGGCGGGATACTTGGAATCGCCTATCCACCGCCGCAGTCCAAAACGCCGCCAAGTACCACTGGGATATCTGCTCCCAACCCCTCATCTCCACCCTCCAAACCCTACGCCGAGAATCCATCTGACTTATGCAGCGCATTTCTCAGTTTGTGTTATCAAAATTATCTCGGATAACGTCACATGGAGGTTTTTTGCCGGAGATCGATGGGTTGCGGTTTGTCGCCATCATGTCGGTGATCATTTATCATTTGCATGATTACTGGATCAAAAAACCAGTGGTGGCACGGTACGAAGAAGGCCTTGGTCGATTTATTGAAGTTTTGGCGCTTCAAGGATGGTTTGGTGTACAATTGTTTTTTGTAATCAGCGGCTTCATTCTAACCTTGCCGTTTGCTGCTCATCATCTGGAAGGGCGACCTGCCGTTGGCATTAAAAGCTATTTCCTTCGACGCCTCACGCGACTTGAACCAACGTATCTCATCAATCTTTTATTGATTTTTACGCTCCTGATTGTCGTCAATCATGCGTCATTCTTGGGTCTGCTGCCGAATCTTGGCGCGAGTGCCATCTATCAGCACGGGTTACTTTTTGGAACCATGAGCACTGTCAATTTCGTCACCTGGTCGCTCGAAGTTGAAGTGCAATTTTACATCCTGATGCCTTTCTTTTCATTGGTTTTCTTAGTGAAAACCCATTGGATTCGCGTCCTGCTGCTTGTTCCTGCGATGCTGTTTTTTGCCTTCGTCGAAAAACACAAACTGGTATCGGGCTTTTGCCTGCTCAGCCATTTGCAATACTTCTTTGCTGGAATACTGTTGGCGGACATCTATTTAACCACTTTAAAAAATTGCCAGGCCGCCCTATCTTGGACTTGGGATTTTGTTGCGGCCACATCGTGGATTCTAATCGTGTTCATTCTGGTCCGTGCTGAGGCGTTTACACTCATTCTGCCTTTTCTAATAATTATCGCTTACGTAGGTGCATTCAGAGGGCGACTGATGAACCGAATATTCCGGAGCCCTTGGATTGTAACTATTGGCGGAATGTGCTATACGATATATCTCTATCATTTCTATATCATCTCGCTCATCGGGCATGGCATCAACCGGTTCTTTTATGGATGTCAACCTATGGTTGCTTTTGTCGCGTATAGTCTTATTGTCATTCCCGCCATCATTGGTATTGGGGCTATCTTATTCATTCTCTTTGAACGGCCATTCATGAATAAAGCATGGCCAAAAGAATTTTGGTTATCTGCAACCCGCCAACTTCACTTTAGGGATCGCCGCGGCCGTGGCTGAAGTGGCAGGCAAACAAGTCGTCATCAAATCCATTCCCGGTCCCATCGAGGTCCAATCCCGCAATTTCAGCAACGACCGCATCTATTCCATCGGCTGGAAATCCCGTTTCGATCTCAAGGCCGGCATCCAGCTCACCTACCCCTGGATCGCCGCCCAAGTCAAAGCCACCGGTCAAAAAGAGTAAGAGTATCATTCTCACACAAAGCCACGAAGTCACTAAGCAGACGTCTTAATTGATCATTGTTTCATCATTATCTCTTGGCTCTTCTTCGTGCCTTTGTGCCTTCGTGTGAGAAAAATTCAAACATGGTTCACACCAAGCCACCAAGCCACTAAGCGGACGTCTAAATTGATCATTGTTTCATCATGGTCTTTTGACTTTCTTCGTGCCTTTGTGCCTTTGTGTGAAATTAAAATTTAAAACATAATACTATGAACGAAGAACTGGAACAAATAGCCAAAGATGTCGTAGACGCCTCCGTAAAATTGCACATGAAACTGGGCCCCGGCCTTTTGGAATCCGTGTACGAAGTCATCCTCGCGCACGAGCTGGAAGCAAGAGGATATCGGGTGGAGCGTCAAAAACCGATCCCGATTCAATATGATGGCCTGGTCTTCGACGAAGGATTCCGAGCGGATCTGATCGTGAACAACTGTTTTCTGATTGAACTCAAATCAGTCGAAAAGCTTGCCCCGGTCCATGGCAAACAAATTCTGACCTATCTCCGGCTACTCGGTTTCCGGCTGGGCTTACTCATAAATTTCGGCGAAGCCTTGGTTAAAGACGGCATCAAGCGCGTGGCAAATTAACTTCGGATTTTGGCTTTTTCTTCGTGCCTTTGTGCCTTCGTGTGAATCGAATTCCTCACACAAAGCCACGAAGACACTAAGTTGTCGTCAAAGCTAATCTGTTTTTCATCCTAGTCTTTTGTCTTTCCTTCGTGTCTTCGTGCCTTTGTGTGAGCCAAGTCTTTGTCCATTGTTTCTAGCAGCAAATGAGTGTTTCATCATGTTTTTTGGTCCTTCTTCGTGTCTTCGTGCCTTCGTGTGAGCAATGTCTTTGTCTAATTTTTCTCGTAGCAAATGAGTGCCTCCCTTGACATTTCCGCAAACCGCTCCACCTCCAAATACACTCCGCGCGAGCAATTCCTCCGCGTGCTTTGGGGTTTCGCCAAACTCCTATTCCGCTTCAGCCCCCGCCCGTGCTTCGGTTGCCGGCGTTTCATCCTGCGTTGTTTCGGAGCCACCGTGGGAAAAAACGTCAACATCTATCCCAGTGTCGTCATTTACTTCCCTTGGAACCTGAAGATCGGGGACTGGAGCGCGATTGGAGAGGACGCATTAATCTATAATCTTGGCCCCATCACCATTGGCCAAAGTGTAACCATCTCCCATCGTGCCCACCTGTGCGCTGGCACCCATGATTATACCCGGGCTGATATGCCGCTGCTGAAACCGCCGATCACCATTCACGATCAAGCCTGGATCTGCGCCAATGCCTTGGTCGGCCCGAACGTCACCATAGGGCAAGGTGCCATTGTCGGCGCCGGTGCCGTCGTCATGAAAAACGTCGAACCCTGGACCATCGTCGCTGGCAATCCCGCTGTTAAAGTCAAAGATCGCGTGATAAGTGAAAAGACACCCTGATAACTCGAACCAAGAACTGTTCTTTCTCCGTTCTTCAAGTTGCAGCTTCGTTTTCAAACCAATAACAATTAACTGATAACCGATAACGGGCCCTTATTTTAACTGTGAACCGATACCGGAGACCGGTTTTCATTTTCAAGTTTCAAGTGTTGGGTTCCTCATCTTTCTGCCGGTTCATTTTTCTGCAAGATCGGGTTCCCATTTTCAAGTTTCAGGTTTCAAGTTTCATCCTTTCCTCTTAAATGCTTTCAGTCCTGATCCTCACCCTGAACGAGGAAATCAACCTCCCGCGCTGCCTAAAATCAGTCGCTTGGGCGGATGATATTCTCGTCCTCGACTCGTTTAGCACGGATGCCACCCTTGCCATCGCGAAGGATCATGGCGCAAGGGTGTTACAAAACCACTTCGTAAACTTTGCCGAACAGCGTAATTTTGGACTACTGCATGGCAACTTCAAGTACCCATGGATACTGCATTTGGATGCCGATGAGGAGGTGTCTCCCGAATTGCGTGATGAGTTGCTCGCGGTCGTTCAATCCGGTGATAAAGACGCCTACCAACTGGCTTCTAAAATGATGTTCCAAGGACACTGGCTCAAGCACTCGGGTCTATACCCATGGCATCAGGTGCGTGTGGGAAAACGTGAGGCCCTAACGTTTATCCAGGTCGGGCATGGCCAGCGTGAAAACCTCAACCCCGCGCGCATTGGCACCTTGACAAATCCACTTATCCATCATTCCTTTGCCAAGGGTATTCATGATTGGGTCGAAAAACACAACCGCTACTCCACTGCCGAAGCACGGCATTTCGTAGACACCATTGGGAAGCAGCCGCTGGATCGGATGGGATTAATTTCAACCGATCCTGTTCGCCGAAAACGCGCCTTAAAACACCTTTTTAGCTTCATGCCCTGTCGCCCGCTCTTGCGCTTTTTGTACATGTACTTCTTTCGGTTGGGTTTATTGGACGGCATATCCGGTTATCATTACTGCCGTTTGCTCTCCTTTTATGAATCCATGATCGTCATCAAAATCAGGGAATTACAGGCCAAACAGCACCAAAGTTGCTGACCAGCCCATGGCAAACCGCGACCTATTTCTGCTTTCTGCTTTCTGCTTTAATTAATCTGTGTTTATCAGTGTCAATCAGTGGTTAAAAATGAAGCCGTCCCCGTTTTCAGGTTTCAGGTTTCATCCTTGTCTTTTAACGTCTCAGCTTTCGGTTCTATTTTTCTGCCGGTTTATTTTTCTGCAAGATCGGTTTCCCAATTTTTATGCCAGATAATATTTTTGCCATGTCCGGCCTCCAATTTTAAAATGTTCTTCCTTAAAAAACTCCTTTCCCGCTTCTTTTTTCCCGTACCCGTGTGCGCCGAGTTATTATTGATCGGTCTCTTCCTGCTGCTATGTACCAAACGCCAGCGACTGGCCAAAGTTTTCCTCATAGCCGGCACCGCTTTCTTCCTGCTCATCAGCCTGCCGATCCTCCCAACCCCGCTTTTTGAACCCCTCGAACGCAAATACTCCCCAGTCTTGGTTAACCAACAACCATTACCCGATACCCCCCTCCCCGTCCCCAATAACCAACAACCATTAACCAATAACGCGCCTGCCACGCGCCTCATCTGCGTCCTTGGCCTAGGGGTTTCGGCTAATACCAACCTGCCGGCTCACGCCCGGTTCAATTCGGACTTTCTCCCGCGTTTACTTGAAGCCGCTCGCTTGCACCAGACCATCCCCGGCTCCATCATCCTGGTTTCCATCGCCGGTAAAACCATTCCCGAACCCGACAAAGTCAAAGTCCTGGCCGAGTTTTACCACATGATGGGAATCCCCACCAATCACTTCACGGTTTACGGCGATGCCGTGGACACTGAGGGGGAAATTCGATTCTTCAAGGCACAGGCCGGCACCAACCAAGTGCTGCTCGTCAGTGCGGCCTCGCACCTGCCGCGCGCCATGCTAATGGCACAACGCCACGGCCTCGTCGCGATTCCCGCGCCGACAGCCTATGTGGTGGATAAAAGCCAGGACAAGCAAAGCCCATTCGATCCCTCCTCCTTCTTCCCAGGCGTCGGAAACATCAAACTAGTGGAGCGCGCCACCTACGAATACCTCGGCCTCCTCTTTGAAAAACTCAAATAACCGCGAACTGTTTCAAGTTTCAGGTTTCAGCCTTGTCTTTTAACGTTTCTGCTTTCTGCTTTAATTAATCCGTGTTTATCAGTGTCCATCAATGGTTAAAAAATGAAGCTCGTTCCCATTTTCAGGTTTCAAGTCTTGGGTTCCCATCTTTCTGCCGGTTCATTTTTCTGCAAGATTGGCTTCCCAATTTTTTTGCCAGATAATATTTTTGCCATGTCCGGCTTCCCATTTTCAAGTTTCATCCTTGTTTGAAATACCTCCTCCTCAACCAAACCTTCTGGCCCGACCACATGGCCACAGGTCAATACCTCACTGAACTGGCGCAGGGACTGGTTCAACGTGGTCATCAGGTCACCGTGGTTTATATTAGGCTTTCAACATGTCACAAGGTAAAGTTAAAAGCGACTCATTAGAATATCGTCCGGCCATTGACGGCTTGCGTGCGCTTGCTGTCCTTTCGGTGTTCATCTTTCACCTGAACCATAGCTGGCTTCCTGGTGGCTTTGTCGGTGTTGACGTGTTCTTTGTCATATCTGGTTACCTAATCACTTCCATCATCTTCAAAGAGTGTCAAAATGGCTCGTTTTCCCTCAAAAAATTCTATCAACGTCGCATTGCAAGAATTTTCCCTGCCTTCTTCACGGTGGCATTGGTGACTCTTATTGGAGCGCGCTTCATCTATTCGTCGCAGGACTTTGCTTCTACGGGTGCAACTCTAACAGCAGCGGCTCTTTCCGTTGTGAACATGAAGTTAATGGTGCAAGGGAACTATTTTGAAATGTCGCCTGATGCTCAGCCATTCCTTCATTATTGGTCCTTGTCGGTCGAGGAGCAGTTTTACTTATTTTTCCATCTACTTCTATTATCGATGTTTACGTTTGCCCGCAAGCGCTTGGTCTTGTTGCTGGGTTTGCTGTGCGCGTTAAGCTTCCTGGCTTGTGTTGTGGTTACACGTTTCAAGCCGGATTGGGGGTTCTACCTGTTGCCAACTAGGGCATGGGAGTTGTTTGTCGGCAGTCTATTGGCAGTGTGCGGTGGCAGCACTAAACTTGTTCCATCGGCACGCTGGTCATGGTGGGCTTCGGTTTTCAGCCTTGTTTTAATCGCGCTGTCCTTCGTTGCACTCCGTGAAGGGAACCACTTTCCAGGCTACTGGGCGTTACTTCCCGTCATTGGATCTGCCGGTGTGCTTGCAATGAACAGTGGTGGTTTAAGCGAAAAATGGTTGGCACTGCCTCCTCTGGTGTTGATCGGCCGAATTTCTTATTCCCTTTATCTATGGCACTGGCCCATTTTTGCCCTGGTGGATTACAGGTTGTATTTTGTTTCAGAGCCTGCGCGTTTGATGTTGAAAGTTGGCTTGAGTTTCCTCTTTGCCTCCTTGAGTTTTTGGCTCATTGAGAATCCCATGAGGGTCTTTTTAAATCGTCGGCAAAACATGCCTTGGGCCTATGGGGCTTTATTTTGCGCCTTAATAATTTGTGTGCCGCTCGGAATTGCTGTTAGGATGGCCTTTTATCTCAATGCCGAACCCAACACTGTACTGAAAGGCGGACTAGTTTTTAATGCGAAAAATGGTTCTAAATCGGTCATCCTCATGGGCGATAGCAATGGTTCTATGTATGGCGAGGTGATGAAGAAAATTTGCACCGACCTGAATTTCAAACTTTCCGTGATTAGTGTTGCAGCGGGGGATCCGCTGCCGTCCACTACAAACGGTGCCTGTAGCCAGTTGTGGTTGGATTCATTGGCCGCAGTCAATCGAGAAAAACCAGATTTTTTAATTATCAGCTGCCACTGGAGCAGCAAACTCAAGGGAGACACGCAAAGGCTTGTGTACGCGATAGAGGCGCTTAAAAAAAACGCTAGGAATTTGGTGATTCTTAATCAGCCTCCCATTCTTCCAAACAATATCAATCGCGCTGCCATCAGAGCTGGGGCGCGTCCGCCATTTTATGAGGACAAAGAAACTCGCCGACGCCGCTTGGAGGCCAACGAATTTTTGAAGCATTTCATTTCGGAAAACTGTAGCGTGATTGACGTTTCCATTCATTTCCAAAAAAACACAGGCGATATCTTGTTTTGTGATGGCCAGGGCAGAGAACTATACCACGACGCAACTCATTTGTCCGGATTTGGTGCTGATTTGATACTCCCTGTTCTAATGCGAACCATATTGTATTACCTCCAGAGCGGCGCCAAGTCTCCATACAACCAATAACCGATAGCGTTTTCCTCCCCCTCGATGACCATGAACTGATATCGGTCAGGAATCGGAAACTGAGCACAGTTGAAATATTTATTATTAAATCAAACCTTCTGGCCCGACCACATGGCCACAGGTCAACACCTCACTGAACTGGCGCAGGGACTGGTTCAGCGTGGGCATCAGGTCACCGTCGTCACCAGCCTCCGGGCTTACGATGCCCCGGATGTTCTTTTCCCAAAACACGAAGTCTGGCAGGGTATCAAGATTTACCGTATCGGATCAACCGGCTTCGGCAAAAAGGCCAAGTGGCGGCGGGCCGCTGATTTCGCCTCGTTTCTACTGCTGTGTACCTGGCAGCTTCTCCGTTTGCCGCGCCATGATGCGGTGATTGCGCTCACCAGTCCGCCTCTCATCTCCGCCTTTGGTGCCGCCATTGCCCGCCGCTGGCACGCAAAATTTTATTACTGGGTCATGGATTTCAACCCGGACGAAGCCATCGCTGCCGGCTGGCTCCGGGCCGGTTCCCTGGTGGCCCGAATCCTGGAACGCATCTCCCTCTTTAGCCTCCGTAACGCCGAAACAATCGTCGCCCTCGACCGGTTCATGAAAGACCGCATTGTCGCCAAAGGCATTCCTTCAGATCGGGTCGCGGTCATTCCTCCCTGGTCCCACGATGACGATGTAGCATTTGACCCAGCAGGCCGTGAGCGTTTCCGGAAGGAGCACGGTTTGGATGGCAAATTCGTGGTTATGTACTCCGGCAACCACAGCCCCTGCCACCCCCTGGACACCCTGCTACAAGCCGCCGAAAAACTTCAACAAGAACCAAGAACCAAGAACCAAGAACCGATAACCGATAACGCTCCTTCCCTCCCCCCCATTAACCGACAACCGATAACCAATAACGACATCCTCTTCGCCTTCCTCGGCGGCGGCAGCGAGTTTGCCCGGGTAAAACAATTCGCAGCGGAACGGAAATTGACGAACATCCTTTGCCTGCCGTATCAGCCGCTCAACCAGCTTTCCGCCTCCCTCTCCGCCGCCGACCTGCACACCGTGGTGATGGGAGATCCATTCATTGGTTTGGTCCATCCCTGCAAAATTTACAATATCCTGGGCGTGGGCACTCCCTTCCTCTACCTCGGTCCCGCCCAAAGCCACATTGGCGAAATCATCTCAAATCTTGGTACCCTAACCCCATCCGCCTCCCATCGCCACGGCGACGTGGACGGCGTAGTGCAAACCATCCTGAAAATGCAACGCGCAAAAGAGAGTGGTGTTCCAGATATCCCTTCTGCGGCCACCTTCTACCCCTTGGGGGAGAAGGATAGGATGAGGGGGTTCATGGGGAGTGGGCCATCCGTCCCTTCCGCAAGCGCGGCCAACTGCGAACGGACAACCACATTTTACAGCAAACAAACCTGCCTACCCCAATTCCTAGCCCTCCTGAATCCCAATAACCAATAACCGATAACCACGAACTGTGGGTCTTCCGTTCTTCAACTTTCAACTTTTGTATATCTGTGTTCATCCGTGTTAATCCGTGGTTAAAAAATGAAGCTCAACCGCGAACTGCGAACTGTTTGAATGTGATTTGGAATAAGCGCGGCCCAATTGACATTCGTCTCTGAGAATGTAGACTGCTACTAAAGATTATGAAAGCGATTGCAGAAATAACGAAAGAAGCCATGAAACTACCACCCGGGCAACGCTTAACATTAGCGCGAATCCTCCTTGACGCATCTGAAAACCAGCCCGATTACTCGCCTGCCATTGAAGCCGCTTGGGAAAAACTTATTTTCCAGCGAATCGATGATGTCAAATCCGGGCAGGTAAAATCCAGCAATTGCAATGATGTTTTTACACGTCTTGACAAGCTCTTTCCGGGATGAAAATTGAGCTTGTAGAGGCTGCGGAAGCAGAGTTGACCGAGGCGATTGCGTACTATGAGGACATTGAGTTTGGATTGGGGCTACGTCTGAAAGACGAAATCCGCAAGGCCATTGCATGGATTCAATCGCATCCAGAACTACCTTCCCTGCGCGCCAAGGGGTACCGTAGAATCAATCTTAACGTGTTCCCCTACTATGTTGCGTACATTATTTGGAAAGACACGGTTTGGATAGTGGCGATAGCTCACAGTTACAGACTGCCTGAATATTGGATTAAAAGAAAGCGGGGCTGGATCTGATTTTCATTGATCCTTTTAATTTCATGCATTTGAAACGTTGAACTGTTGAACCTTAGAACTCTTCAATTAGTATACTTTTGCCTTCAAACAGCGAACGACGAACCGCGAACCACGAACGGTCTTTGTTTTAAACCAAGAACCACGAACGGTTTTTGTATTGGGTGTGTGACCGGAGAATAACCCAAAATTAAACCGCCTGTAGAAACAGGTATTT
>JBAXGN010000196.1 GCA_037139415.1 Verrucomicrobiota bacterium
AGTCTCGCGGAATGGCTCGAAAAAGACAAGGTTTAACTTAACATAGTAATACTAGCGACGCCAGCAGCAGGGCGGTAAGGGTGAAGGATGTGAGTCTGTTCATGGGTTTCCCGGTTGTGCGTTTGTTGACATTTTTCTGCATATTGCGTTCCTGCTTGTTCCCGCCGGTCACCGGCCCACGACAAAGATACTGTGCAAGGCGGGCAGCGAGAGTTTAAACCGCGTGACCGGCTCGTCATGGACGGTCTCGGATGATGCGTCGAGCGGTCGGGTGGCACCGGTGTGCGGGTCCCACAACTCGAGTCTTAGTTTCCCGCGCAACTGCACATCGGAAGCAACATCGAATGCGCTGGCGTTGGCGAAGAAGTAAACTTCCGCGCCCGGTACGGAGCGATGCAGGTAGGCGAACGCTCGGTTACCGCCTTCGTAAGCGTCGGGATCGCCTGTCAATTTGCCGCCGTAATCGTGTGCTTTCCGGTAATTGCGCGGGATGTCGGTGGCGTGGGTGATGCGCACGTCCCACGCAAAACCCAGGCCGTCGAGGGCCTGCAACAAAGTTGTTTCGTTCGGCTCCGGCACGAATACGCCCCTGCCGCCAGGACCGAACATTTCTCTCGCGAGACGGCGGACCTCCTCGTCATGCCCAAACTCGGCGGATTGTTCCGGCAGGCAAGTTGTCGCGATGACGCGTCCGCCGGCGGCAAGGAAGTCACGCGCCTTTTGCAGGTTGCCAACGCGGATGCTCCGGCAAGCGGGCAGGATCAGGACGCGGTAGCGCTCCCAGTTGTTGGTGTTGGCGAGTACGAACTCGCGACCCTCAACCCGGCAGCGCGTGTCCACGATTTCCGGATGCAGAAAGGTGAAGTCGCGGCGCAGCTCGCCGGTCAACAGACGCGCGAGTTCGTAGTAGTCACTGCCGGGAATCGGATCCTTGCCGTGGGTGAACGGGAGCAAGCCGACGTGATAACGCGCGGCGAGATCGTCAATCGGATACAAGATGCCGATATCGGCGGCGTGCCGGCCGGCGCGCAGCAGCGTTTCACAGCGGGCAGCCCATCGGTTGTAGCGCGGTAGCTCGGCGCTGTAAGCCGGGTTGCGCCAGGAAATTTCCGGCACGATTCGCATCTTGGCCGGATCCCACCAGGTGCCATGGGGAAGCAGGTAGTTGATGCCGCGCGCATAGATCTCCATCCCTGCGCGATAGAGCATGTTCGAGTCGTTCGACATCTGCTGGTGGAAATTGCCGTAAATTTCGCAAACAACGGTGGGGCGGTCGAAGTTGTAGGCGGCTGACGCTGGAATCTTGAACCCATCAATACCGTGATCGAAGTAGTGGATGTAGTCGGTCAGCGGCGCGCCCTGATATTTATACCAGAGGATCGCGTCACCGGACGATTGCAGCGGATTTGCGCGATACGCCGCGGCCGGATGGCCGGAGCAAATCATGTTATGATTGTCGCACCACGCCTGCACAGCGCGTTGGTACCCTTCGGCGAGCAGTTCGTTGCGCAGGCCGAGCAGGCTGGCGCGCGCGGCGGCAGTGTCGGCCCCAATGTTCTCCCACAGCGCGGGATAGAGCGCCTCCGCCGAACGGCCGAAGCGCGCGCGGAATTTTTCGTTGAACGTTGGCGTCCACATCAGGCAGTCGGGAACATGATAGGTCGAGAGGTCATCGTAGAACGTCATCCGGATCGTCGTGCCGAAGTGTGCGGGGAATTTCTGCGCGAAGCGATCATAGGTCAGCCCGATGAACTTCTGCATTGCCTGCGGATCGAGATAATCCACGAAACGTTTCGCCGGCGCCGTGGCGCAAACAAATGCCTGTACCTCCCAGCGGCCGGCGGGTACGGGCCAACGGACCGCCGCCTGTGGCGGCCTCTCGACCTGGTGCTCAGCCACGCGGCGGCCGTCAATCCACGTTACCACGCTGCCGCCATCCACGACCAACCGCACATCGTAAGCGCGATTCGTCTCGAACGGGAACGACACGCTGGAAAGTGTCCGGTAGCCGCCGTGCCTGATATGTGGACGGATCGCCTGCGTCCGGGCATTGAACTGCCAGAAGATGAGATCGTTCTCGTCTTGCACCCCAAACGCAAGCGCCGCCGCTGTGCGTACGATGGTCAGACGGGTCTCGATGATAAACTTCGCGGGCAGCTTCAGATCCTTCACCGACATCGGCAGGCAACCCGTCGCGTGCAAGCCGTCCTTCTCGACATGGGATGCACCTGGAGCAAGCCATTTGCCGCTCACTGTGCCCGTGAACTTGTCTTCGCACAGCACCGTGCCGTCGGCATTCAATACGCGGAAATATTCGTAGCGCCCTTCTTCTTCTGGCGGCTGTCGGAAACCCGCACTGCCGCCGATGCCACCCGATGTCGCCACGGCGAGCCTTGCCTCCGCCGACACCACCCGCCGCTCATTGTTGTCGAGATTCTTCGCGACGACGCTCATCACCGTTCCCGTAGGCATCGGCACCACCGCCTCGCCGGGACCTTGAACCGTCGCCGTACCGCGAGCGAGATATTTCATCAGATCATCTGGATACCGCTCCGCCATCTGATTGCCGGCGGTGCCGGACGGGAAATCACAATCGTCGTAGAACACGACCGTCATGCCGAGTTCCTTCGCGGTGTCGAGGATGCAACCGTACATCTCGAAGTATTCGTCGCTGAGATAAGCCGGTTCTGTTGGCGGCTTCATGCGGAAGAGCGTCAGCGGCGCGACGCCGCCAAAGCCATCGTGGTCGCGCATCTGGAGCAACTGTTCGCGGATCTCCGCCTTGGAGAGCTTGCCGTTGAGCCACCACAGTGTCGTCGTGCCCGATCCCTTGGGATTCACGAAGCCTGCGCGCAGATCCTCGAACTCTTTCGGCCCTGCCTGCTCCGCCGAAACGATGGGCGTCGGATTGGCCGCTCCCGTTGCCAACAGCACCGTCGCCAAGGCCAGAATCGTTATCTTATGGATTTGTTTCATGCCAAAAAGTCTAGCAGGCCTGTCAATAATTCCAATGATTTCACAGATTAGCGGGCTTGACCACTCAGAGCGGGGGATTTAGCGTGCCGGGCTATGAACGATGAGATAAACGCACAGGCGGGGTGCCGTAACGGGCGGTGCCGATAAGCCCATGCTCACCGCGCTCTTCGTATTTGCAAGGATCGTCGCCAACCCGGTCTCGAACGTCTTTCAGAAGCAGCTCGCGCAACGGGCGGCAAATCCCGTATTCATCATCGGGGTCACGCACGCGCTCCTGACGCTGATGGTGCTGCCCTTTATGGGTGGCATGTGGGCCGTCAAGCTCGGGTCGGCGTTCTGGACAAACATGGCGATCTGCGCGGTCCTGGCCGTCGTGGGCAATGTGCTGCTCGTTTATGCGTTGCGGTCCACCGACCTTTCGGTCCTCGGCCCCATCAATGCCTACAAGGCGGTGCTCAGCCTTGGGCTGGGGGTGTTCTTGATCGGCGAGATACCCACCGCATTCGGGCTGGTTGGGGTGCTGCTGATTCTGGCGGGAAGCTACTGCGTCGTTGACCGTGCCCCGGACCAGCCCCGTGGCGACGCCTTCGTGCAGTTCTTTCGGGAGCGCGGCGTCCAACTCCGGTTTGCGGCGCTGGTCTTCTCGGCAACCGAGGCGGTCTTCCTGAAGCGAGCCGTGTTGCACTCCTCACCGGTGATCACGTTTTGCTTCTGGTCCATCCTCGGGCTGCCGGTCGCTACCGCGGCCATTGTGGTACTGCTCAGCGGCGAGGTCGGGCAGGAAATACGACGGCTCCGGCAGCATTGGCGTACCTACGTGTGGCTGGCGATGACGACCGGACTCATGCAATTGACGACCCTCCTTACTTTCGGAAAACTGCAAGTTGGGTATTCCCTGGCTCTGTTTCAACTGTCGTCCCTGATCAGTGTGTTCCTGGGCTACCGCTACTTCCGGGAGCGCAATATTCGTCGTCGGCTCGTCGGCGCAGTGATCATGGTTGCGGGCGCAGCATTGATTGTCGCCCTTGGCCGTCGAGCCTGATCCGCCGTGAGTGACACGAATCACCTTATACCATTTTCACCCTGCAATTGTACCACTACAAATCAGCGAGTGGTTGAGTAATTAAAGGTATGCCGACTGGGAAGTCGGCGACACAGCAGGTTTGGAAACCTGCGGTACGGGGGGACCCGTCCGCCGCGTTTTGTGCCGCAGACTTCCAAGTCTGCTGTGTCGCAGGTTTCCTAACCTGCGGGGCGTTAGAAATTCGCGAGCGTTGGGAAATGGCAAACGGTCTGCCGACTGGGAAGTCGGCGACACAGCAGGTTTGGAAACCTGCGCCACGCGAGGGCGGGCGAAGCCAGGGCTGAATATTATTTGGCGCTGGAAGGAACCGGCGTTTCATCCAGCAATTTCTTGACGACCGACTCCACGTGCTGAGGTTGCAACCCGATGATGCGGACGATGCCCTTGCGGTCCACGATCGCATAGGTGGGATAGTAATTGACTGCCCAAGCCTGCTGGGATTTAAGCTGCGGATCACGGGCGGTTGGGTACTCGATGCCTTTGGTTTTCACCGTCTGATCCATGGTCTCCTGACCCCGCTTCGAGGTGCAAACGCCGACGATGACCAAACCTTTATCCCGGTACTTTTTCAACAGTTCATTGTTGTGCGGGATGGCGGCCATACACGGTCCGCACCAAGTGGCGTAAAAATCCACCACCACCACCTTGCCTTTCAGGTCCGCAGGCTTGACCTCGCCGTTTACCCACCCCGTCACGTCCAGCGCGGGCATGGGCTTGTTTTCGAGGGCCGCGTGTTTGGCACGGCTTTGGGCGTCATCGTCCCAGGTCCAGGCATCTGGAAACTCGCCCGCACGAGCCGCCAGGACAACCGCGAAGGCAAATGCAACAATCCATTTGGATGATGTAATCATAGGCGTAAGGGTACTATGCGATGCGGATTTGGTCAAACCATCGGTAATGAACCCATGTTACTTACGCTTCTCACCCCTGACATTCGTCATTGCCAAACCGGGCGGGTTTGCATAGTTTCACACCACGATGAACAGTGGCAGGACCACGACGATGTTTTAGCGTTCACGGAACCCATTCCGCGAACGCAGCGCCTCACATTCACCTGTTGAGGCGTTTTTGTTTGATGGGTGAAGCGTAATTTTGAATTTTAACATTTATGGAAGGCGCCAAACACGAGATAGATCGGAAGACACTGGAACAGCGGGATCAGATGAACGACTTGCAGCGGATGCGGCATTCGTGCGCGCACGTCATGGCTGCCGCTGTGCTGCGCCTCTGGCCGGATGCGATGCTGGACATCGGCCCGCCCACCGACGAGGGTTTTTACTACGACTTCGATCTGCCCAGCCACCGGTTCACCCCGGAGGATTTCTCCAAGATCGAGGAGGAGATGAAGAAGATCACCAAGGAAAACCAGGTGTTCGAGAAATCCGTCAAGACCCGCGAGGAAGCCCGGGTATTTTTTGAAGGACGCGGCCAGAAATTCAAGGTCGAACGCTTAGGCGACATTCCCGAGGGCGAGCCCATCTCGTTCTTCCAGAACGGGGAGTTTACAGACCTTTGCGCCGGACCGCACGTCATGCGCACCGGGAACGTCAAGGCGTTCAAGTTGCTCCGCATCGCCTCCGCCTATTATCGCGGCAACGAAAAGAATCCGCAGCTCCAACGTCTCTACGGAACGGCCTTCCAGAATAAAACCGAACTGGAGGAATGGCTCAAGGCTCAGGAGGAAGCCAAGAAGCGCGATCATCGCAAGATCGGCAAGGACATGGAACTGTTCACGTTTGATGATGACGTTGGGCCCGGACTGCCGCTCTGGATGCCCAACGGTGCCGTGCTCATTGAAGAACTGGAAAAGCTGGCCAAGGAAACCGAGTTTCAGGCGGGCTATGTGCGCGTGCGCACGCCGCATCTGGCCAAGGAATCCATGTACAAACTCTCCGGTCATCTCCCGTATTATGCGGAGTCCATGTATCCGCCCATGGAACTAAAGATGGAACCGGGTGAGGAAAGAAAGTTAGATAAAGAAACTCAAGATGCCGCTAAAAAGGCACAGAGAAAAGAGGATGATATTATAGCCTTGGGCAGGCCTGAAGAACAAGCACGGCTAAAAGCTGAAGGTTTTTCACAGGAAAAGTTGGGTGAGATAATATTAGATATGGCAAACGATTATCTTCCAACAGTTACCAACGCCATCGCGCTTGATAATACCGCCCGCGTTACAAAGTATTATCTCAAGGCGATGAATTGCCCGCACCATCACAAAATCTTTGCGGCGGTGCCCCGCAGCTACCGCGATCTGCCGTTGCGCCTGGCGGAGTACGGTACCTGCTATCGCTATGAGCAATCTGGTGAGTTGATGGGGCTCATGCGCGTGCGCTCCATGCAGATGAACGATGCGCACCTGTATTGCACGCCAGAGCAATTTGCTGGTGAGTTTCGCGCGGTGAATGAGATGTACCTGAAGTACTTCAAGATTTTCGGCTTCGCCAAGTACCAGATGCGCTTCAGCACCCATGACCCGGCACGGTTGGGGCAGAAGTTCGTGGATGAACCGGAGTTATGGAAGCAGACGGAAGACATGGTGCGTAAGGTGCTCCAGGATTCCGGCATTGATTTCAAGGAAATCCCGAATGAAGCGGCATTTTACGGGCCCAAGATTGACGTGCAGGTGTGGAGCATCAGCGGCCGTGAGTTCACCATCGCGACGAACCAAGTGGACTTTGCCGTGCCGAAGCGTTTCGGCTTGGTCTATAAGGACCGCGACAACACCGAGAAGACGCCGCTCTGCATCCATCGTGCCCCGCTGGGAACGCACGAGCGTTTCATCGGGTTCCTGATCGAGCATTACGCGGGCAACTTCCCGCTCTGGCTCGCACCGCAACAGGTGCGCGTGCTGCCGATTGGCGAGGACCTGGTGCCGTACGCCCGCGAGATTACCGAGGAGTTGCGCAATCAGTTTGTCCGCGTCGAACTGGACGCCTCCAACGACAAGATCAACGGCAAGATTCAAAACGCGGAGCGCGAGAAGGTGCATACCATGCTTGTCGTCGGCCAGCGCGAGAAGGATGCCGGCAACGTGTCCGTGCGCGTGCATGGCAAAGGCAACGTAGGCGTGAAGCCGCGCGCCCAAGCCATCGCGGAGATTTTGCAGGCGATCAAAGAGCGCACGGCTTAAGTTGATCCAGTATGGCCAAGGACGGGGTGCATCCGGATTCCACCGGCAACGCTGCCATCGCCAGTGCCATGCCCCCGAAAATCAGTGCGCTCGTATCACCGTGATGCAATGTTATGGTTATCAGCGCGGCTCGTGCAGTTCCGCAATGCCGATGCCTGACTCACCTGCCACCGAGTAGAGCAGATACACACGTGCATCGGTATCGGTGAAAATCGCGGGATCGCGCAGGGCATTTTCCGATCCTTTGGCGGCCCCGGCGGCGGATTTTGCCAGTGGCAGTTTGATTCCCTCAGCCTCGGTTTCCGGGCGCAGCACCTCCTGGACGGAACCGGCCTGCCAGGTTTTCCAGTCTCCGTTAAACGGTACCTTGCATCGCAGGATTCGCTCCGGGGCATCGCCGATGTTCGAATAGTAAACCCACAGGGTATCGTCCACCGGTTGCAGCGCGACGTGGCGCGGTCCCGGTGAGTTGGCGTCTCCATCCTCCACGCTCCGCGCCGCGCCATCGGGAAGTGGATTGCCGCCCTTTTCAAATTGGGTCAACCCGTCTTTGGAGCGGTAAAGCTGGCCGCCCTTGGCCATGGCATACCACCAACCGTCCCGTTGAAAGACGCGGAAATAAAACATTCCCAGCGGTTCGGCGGAGGCCTTGAAATGCAGCCCGTCCCCAGAAACGGCCACGTAGGAAAGCTGTTTGCTGGCGGTTTTGTCTGGTCCGTGAAAGTACATGCGGAACTGGCGATTGGTTTCATCCACCAGCACATCGGGTGAGGCAATATGCCCTTTGCAGCCGGGGGCCTCCGCCAGTTGCAGCGTGCCGGAGGCATGGATTTTCCACGGGCCCTTCAGATCATCGGCATAGGCCAGGCGGATATATTTTCCGCTGTGATGCGCGAAATAGAGGTAGTAATTGCCCAGCCGCCCCGGTGCCCAAGCCGGCACGCGAATCAGCGACGGTCCATTAATATTGTTCACGTCCTTGCCTGTCAGCATCTCCGGGCGGATGATCGGGCTTTCCTTGAGGCGGGAGACCTTTATTTTCGAAACGTCCGCGCTCCAGGTTGCCAGAGTGACGCTCAAGGCGATCATCGCCAATCCGATCCATGCAGTTTTTCCAATCATATCATTGTATCAGGTGGCACGCTCCAAGTTGCGATAACTTTCCTTCATGCGCGGGTGCATCTTTTGCCAGTCGTTGACCCGGCGCATCAGGCCCACAATGGCATCCGGTTTGAACGCGCCACCCACCCGCGCGGCGGGGAGGAAAGGTGGGAGCAATCCCAGCCAGATCAGGCTGGCAATTGCAAGCTGGAAGAAACGCAACAAGCGGCACATTGTATCGGTTGGAAAGAGATAAGGTTTTATTCTGGTGCGCATGAGGTTACCCGGCAAGGCGTGGTTTTGAGAAGGCGGGTTGTTCATTGGAATGAAAAGTGTCGTTTTCCACCATGCATGTAATCAGGGCAGCCTGACACATAGGCGGTAAAAACCCGCTGGTTGGCTATTTGTGTCTGTCATGGTTTGCAGACTGCCCGTGCCGGTGACTTCTGATTGGCAGTTTGTCCACAACCCTTGGGTTGGGTTCGAGGAGCGAAACAATGTATATACGCGGTTAGAGGAGCCGATGAAGGCAAAGGTGAGTGGTGCCGATACGCTTGCTCTGGTCATGTTGATCCGCAATACCGAATTTGCATTGGTCGGGTTGGTGTCTGCCACCCACTCTTGCCAGATGGACATTCCATCTCCATCCAGATCGGTGTCGTCCGAGGATATGGAAGGTGACAATCCCTTTTGGCACAGCCAGATCAGGTAGGAATTGGTTGTGCTGCTTTGAAATTCGTAAGCACCCATGTCCACGGTTCCACCCACAATCCTTGATCGTCCGTCCAAGTCCACTCCACCCCGGGCGTAGATGTTATCGCCCGCATTGATACATGGAGAGTTGGGTGCCAGTCGCAGATTACCCGCGGCTAAATCCACGAAGGCAGGTTCGTTGGTGATATTGCCTGTAGTGTTAAGAAAGGGTACCGCACACGAATTTACCACCCCACCATTGAAGTTAGCATTTGTGTCCGCCCGGTTATAGTACACAATGGAGTTATACGCCGTGCCGAACGCCATGCCGCCACCATCCTTGGCTGAGTTACCCACGATGGTGCAATTGGTCCCACTACCCTCACATGCGCCTCCTCCGAAGTTCACAGCGGCGTTGGTAATCAGGACACAATTTCTTAAATTACTTGAATCGGCTCCCCCACCGCGCTCGCGCGCAAAGTTGCCAACGAGCAAGCAGTTGTTCAGACTGCTGTAATAGGCTCCCCCACCTTGATGCGCTATATTCCCGATTAAGCTACAGTTGGTTAATATGCTTTCACGTGCTCCCCCGCCGTACCAGGCAACCGAATTACTTGTCAGCGTGCAATTGTACAAGGTGCTGGAGTAGGCTCCCCCGCCATGACCATTCCAGACCGAATTGCCGATCAAGTTGCAATTGGTTAAAAAACAGTCGCTGACTCCGCCACCCACTGCATCGCTTGCGTTCCCGTTCAGCACGCAATTAATCAAGGTACTGTTTCTCGCTCCTCCGCCGTCATGGGAGGCGGAGTTGCCAGACAGGACACAGTTGCTCAGGATACTGAAAGCTGCGCCTCCGCCAATGCTGGCCGAATTGCTTATCACGCTGCATTTGTTCAGGGTGCCGCCAAATACTCCGCCACCACCGTGCCCTGCCGAATTACCCGCCACCACACAGTTGGAAATCACCGAATCAGTAAACTCACACCAGATGCCACCCCCATATTGTTCGCTTCTGGAATCACCATCAGTGCGGGTGGCTCCATTGGTTAGTGTAAATCCTGTTAAGGTGGCGCCGTTGGTCAAGTACACACAACGAATTGCTCCATCACCGTTGGTTGTTTCCGGTACTTGGTAACCTTTAATGATGGTTGGCGCAGGGCCGTTAACACTGGCTACGATCAGCGCCTTTGTTACGGCCAAGCGATTGGTCATATTCCCATAAACTGCCACGCCACTGGTTTCGTAAACCCCATTTGTTACCAGAACTGTGTCACCCTCGGATGCAGCATCTATCGCAGCTTGAATATTCGTGGCCGCAGTGCCCCAAGTAGTGAAAGGAAACACATGGCTTCCATACAAGGAAACATATCGAGTGGTTTGCGCCTCGCACTGAATTACCAACAAAGGCAGGAAACAAATCACCAAAAGCACTGCAAGCAGTGCCCTTCCAAGCTTTTCACGCCATAATATAATCCACAGCCTTATCGTAAACCTGCTCATACTCCATTCTCTTTTATTTTTGTGATTCTCAAACTCAAATATGTATCGGAACCCTATTCCTATTCTCCAACCGGTGTGTTTACGGCGTCCGTTTAAACTGCTGCAGCCATTTCGCACAGCGCTCCGGCCAGGTGGCGGGTTCGCCGCCGTGAATTCCCAGGCCAAAGCCGTGTCCGCCTTTGTCGAAGAGGACCAGCTCGCAGGGCACCTTGTTTTTCTCCAGCGCCGCTTTGAACAGCAGGCTGTTCTCCACTTTCACGCCGTCGTCTTTGGCGTGGACGAGAAAGGTCGGCGGCGTCTCCGCGTTGACGTGCAGTTCATTCGAGTATTCCTCGATCAGGCTGGCGTCCGCGTTGGCGCCCAGCAGGCTTTGGCGTGAGCCTTTATGCCCCACCGGGTCTTTCAGAGAAATAACCGGATACACCAGGATCAGAAAATCAGGGCGGGAACTGAATTTGTCCAGCGCGTCCGTCGCCGTTGGTTTGGCGCTCTCCCAATGCGTACCCAGCGTCGCGGCCAGATGCCCGCCAGCGGAGAAACCCATGATCCCAACCCGCTGCGGATCAAGCCCCCATTCAGAAGCATGAGCCCGCGCCAGTCGCACCGCGCGCGCCGCATCCAATAGCGGCCACGGTTTTCCGTTCCGGGAAAGCTCGGCGCGCGGCATTCGGTATTTAAGGACCACGCCCGCAATGCCGTTGGAGTTCAACCAGCGCGCAACATCATGCCCCTCCTTATCAATGGCCAGGCCGCCATAACCGCCGCCGGGACAAATTACCACGGCGGCTCCGGTAGCACGCTCAGCGGGGGCCGGGTAAACCGCAAGGGTTGGTTGGGTAACATTTCGGGTGGAACGATCCGGTTTGTCGGTCTTGCTGCGTTCGACGGTTTGTTCCGGTTTGGCGTCCGGCATCGTCGGCAGTTTATCCGCGGGCCACAATGGAATTACCAGCGGCTCAGCCGCGCCAATTGCCTGCGCCAGCAGTAGCATCAGCGAGACGATTCCGATTTGGATGGTTCGGTGCATGAGGGCAGCCTAACTCTGAGCAACCCTTCTGGCCATCCCAAAACGCTGCCATTCACCAGCAATTCAGCACGTCGATCAATTGGCGCAAGCGACCATAGCCACGGCGGTTGAACCCGAACGCGATGCGCGGCAACGCCACGTCATCGTCATCGTCCCGCTCGTCCGGGGTGGCTTCCTCCAAAATGCGGAACGGCTCTCCCTGAATCAGGTCGGCAAAATCCTCGTGCAACCCCTTGATTGCTGATTCCGTCGGGCGATTCTTTAAACGGATGACCAGCAAATCTTTCACATAGCGGCTGCTATGATAATTGCGATAAAAGCGCGTTATGTATTTGACCGCTTGCTCCGTGTCATCGGTGATCTGGTACAGGTTCAAATCCTCCGGCGATATGAGTTCGTCACGCAACAGGTGTTCGCGGATGTTCCGGTCCCACGTTTTCCAGTACGTGCCGCCCGGACGATCAATCAGCACCAGCGGTATCAGTTGGCTTTTGCCGGTTTGCATCAGCGTCAGGGCTTCGTAGCCTTCGTCCATCGTGCCAAAGCCGCCCGGGAAGAGCGCCAGTGCATCCGAATGCCGCAGGAAGGTCAGCTTGCGGGTGAAAAAGTACTTGAACGTGACCAGTTTTTTATCGCTGGAAATCACCGGGTTGGCGCTTTGCTCCCACGGCAGGCGAATGTTGGCTCCAAAACTCATTTCCAGCCCCGCGCCTTCATGACCGGCCTGCATGATACCCGGCCCGGCCCCCGTGATGACCATGAACCCGGCTTCTGCCATCTTGCGGGCAAATTCCACCGCTTGTTGGTATTCCTTTTTGGTGGGTTGCGTGCGCGCCGAGCCAAAGATGGTCACTTTACGCCGCTCCGAATAAGGGGCGAAAACGCGAAAGGCATAACGCAATTCACGCACCGCCGTCTGGATGATGCGAACGTCGCCGCGATGTTCCACCTGCTTGAGTAATTTGAGGGCGTTTTCGACTACGTCGGCCACCAAATCCTCATTGTATCCACCGCCTTGGAAGGCGATCAATTCCTGAATTTTCTTTTGCAGCGCCGTATCCACCGGTGCCTTTGCCCGTTTTTTCATACGCGGGAAACGTAGTTTGTTTTTTATGAAACTCAAAATTTAATTGCGGCAAGGCGGTCTCCCTGATCCGGAGCGGACGAGCAACCCCGTGCTGAACAGTGCCATCAGCGACGGTTCAGGGACGGAGGCGATGGATTGGAAGTCGGGGCATCCGGGCGAAGATTTACCATTCCGCCCGGTCGAAGACCCGGCGGCCGTCACGAATGGCTTGGCGGTTCGCCTGCTCGCGCTGCCGCCGGGCGACGTATTTTTGCTCCCGCCATTGGTCGAGTTCGCAGGGCGTGAAATTCTCCGCGTCCGCCTCCGGGCATTCGTTCAGTGCCTGCCGCCCGGCGCGGATGATTTCCAGGGCCGCCAGGTAATTCGTGCCTTGGTGGTCGGAGATTTTTTCCAGGCACGGGCTCAATTCCGGGCGATCGAAGCTGATTTGCGGCCCTTGGTTGCCTGCGTGGGAGGCCAGCTTGCCGAATTTCAATCCGGTCAATTCTTCCAGGCGCTTCAACTGTTTACCGTCCAGTGGGGAGCGGCCGGCCAGATTGGCAGGATGGGCGCTGGCGTATGAGGGATAATACGGGGCGTTCAGATCAATCCAAGTCACGATCCGCTCGAAATCCTCCGGTGATAGTTTAACGCCGCAATGTTCATCGCGGATGGCCTTGACCAGTTTGCTGGCAGGCGAACCCCAGTAGGCGGGTTGGGTGACCGCCGGCCCAGCACCCACCACGGTAATGAACTTTTTCCGCCACAATTCGTTATAGGAGGCGTTGAACACCAGGTCGCGGTCGCCAGCCAGGTTTAGCACGACACCGCCAGCCTTGCCAAAATCATGGCAACTTACGCACCACCGGTCGAAGACAGGTTGCACTTCCCTGCGGTAGCTGAATTCCCGGGGCGGGCCGTGCCACCCGGCCAGCGGCATCGGTGGCCGCCGGGTATCCACCACATACGCGCTCTTGAGCGGCGTGGAGCGGCGGTCCTCATGGCACCCCACACAACTGGCTTGTTCGCCGGATTGCGCCATGGTGCCGCTGCGCATGGATTGCACCATCATGCCCCGGGCATCCAGCAGTTGGAAATACACAAACTTGTCGGCGGGTACGGCAAACGCCACCGAACCGTCCTCGGCCACCGGCACGGTGCCCAGGATGCGTTTATTGCTGAAGTCGTGCCAATTCATGGCTGGGGCTTCCTGGCCCTGGCCGTCCCAGCCTGGCCCGGTCCAGAAGCGTTTCTCGGGCGACTCCACCACCCGCAGCCATTTGATGCTGCCGCGTGGCACGCCTTGCATGTGCGTCCCTTGATAGACATCCTGCACGTAAAAGGAACCCTCTTGGTTGTCAAAGTACCGGCGGGTGGGAATGACCGGCGGCCGCGGGCGCGGCGTCACCGGCATCGGGTCGAAACAACCTGGCTCTTCCGTATGCAGCAACACTTCATTGCCGAACGTGTCCAGCAGGTAGATGCCCATCTGTTCACCCTGCCCCGTCATGCGCGCACAGAGGAAATAACGGTCATTCAAGGGATAGGGATCCTCATACTTCACCTTGAGGCGGGCGAAAGAATCAAAAATTTGCCATCCCTCGGCCTTGATCAGGTTCGTCGCACTGGCTGGCCAAAGGTGTACCACCGGTTGACTGCCATCCATTCCCAGGCTGGGATCCACAATGGCGATTGCGCCCCAAGGCCGGTCATGGCAGGAGCTAAAAACGCACACCGCCCGGGTGGTGCCGGGGATGATCCGCCCCTCCAGCACGCCCCCCGGAGACGCGGTATTGTTCCCCCAGTACAACGCGTGGCTGGTACCGTCCGGGTTAACGGTCCAGAGCGCCTGCGCGTCCCCGAAGTTGCGGTCCACGTATTCCCACCGGTCATACAGGATGCGCCCGTCTGGCATCAGGGAGCCATGCCCTTCAAAGAGCGTACTCTTGCCGATCTGGTGGATGTTCGCGCCATCGCCTTCCATACGATACAGGTTGGCCATGATGTGCCGGTTGCACATGCAATACTTCGGCTCGCGCGTGGAGGAAAACGCAATGCCGCCGTCCGGCAAGTAGAGCGGGTCCAGGTCGTCCACGTCGCGGGCAAAGGTCAATTGTCGCAACCCGTTGCCATCGGCCTCGATTTCATAAAGATGATAACTGTCCGCCACGTTGGTCCGCATGGAGAACAGAATCTTGCGGCCATCGAAATGCACCTCTGGATCGCGAACCACTCCTTCCGCGAGCTGGATCAATGTCTTGGTGACGCCGCCAGCGGACAAGTCCAGCACTTTCAACTCCCCGCCAGGCGTGTAAGTGCCGGTGTTACATTCATGCTGGGCGGATGGAAAGAACGTGGCGGTGTTGTGATGATCCTTTTTGTATTGGTGCCGCACCACAAATAATAGCGGCTGGCCGCTAACCAAAGGGTTGGCTGCCAGCGCTTCACGCTCCAGACGCGCAAAGTCCTCCTTTGTTTGAATATCCTCCTGAACCTTGCCGATGGCTGCCAGGCGTGCTTCAAGTTGGTCTAGCAGCCTGTCGGACTTAACAATGCGGATTTTTTGCAGGTTTTTGAATAAA
>JBAXGN010000197.1 GCA_037139415.1 Verrucomicrobiota bacterium
AATTGACAGAGCACGGCGAAAAAGGCAACTTTTATTTGCGGATAAGCACTTAATGGGGCGCTGGCCTTCCAATGCGTGGTTGATACCAGCCGTGATTTTGTTGCAAGCCATGTCCGCCAGTTCCTGATACATGAGCAGGGCGGGATGAGTGTCGCCTTTGCAGACGAGACAAGTATCGAGCCACTGTTTGGTAATGCGCTTGAGCTGGCCGAAGAGGTGGAGCTTGGGCGCCTCGCCGGGGTCGCGCCATTTTGTGTAAAGCAGCCGGTGGGTGACGTGAAAAAGTATAGTCGAAGGACGCACTTTGTCGAGGTGCTCCAAATCCATGTCGGCACCTTCGCCGATGATGCCTGAATTGCGTGTCTTGGACGGGCCGACCAGGTCAGGGCTGATTACGAGGATGGAATCGTCGGTGAAACTGGCCGTGAGGCGTTCCGCCGGTAGTTCGACACGGTAGCCCTCGACACGGGGGAAGCGGATTTCTAGCGCATCGCGATCTGGTCGGATGGCTTTGACCTGAACCGTTTCACGCGGCGGCTGCGGCGGGGCAATGACTGGCTTGGCCGTGAAGTCGAAGGGAATGCCGAAGACATCCGCGTATTCGACATTGAAGAGGTTTTCTTCATTGAGATCGTACGATTGGCGGCGGAGCGCTCGCCCGATAACCTGCTCGCATAGGAGTTGGGTGCCAAAAGCGCGGACCCCAAGCACATGCGTGACGGTATTCGCATCCCAGCCTTCAGTAAGCATGGAGACGGAGACCACACAACGGATGGACCCACCGAGTTGGCCATGCTTGCCAACGGTATTCATGACCTCACGCAGTAATTCCTGATCGGTGATGTTATCCGCTGAGCGGGCGTCCCCGGAGCGCTCGATAATCTCACGGCGAAAGCGTTCGATCTCATCGCCCGCCATACCCCGAAAGTTGTCGTCAAGGGCGTCTCCCGCCTCGAGTTGCTCGCTGTCAATGAGCAGGGTGTTGGGGCGCGGCAGTGGGTTGTCGGTCGTCTCGTCGAAATTTCGGAACAGGGCGAGGCAACCGTTTACCAGGGTGGTGGTGCCGTCCTCGTTTTTCCGGTGGAACCCGGAAATAAAATCATAGACCAGCTTTGAAATGGCGGTGTTTTGGCAAACGATGATGAAACAGGGCGGCACCCGAATGCCTTTTTCTTCCCACAATTTGAAGGTTTTCTCGTAGTGGCCGTAGAGTGATTGGAGCGCGGTTTGCAGGCGGGTCGGTAGTTTAAGGGGATCAAGTTCTTCGCCTTGGCTGCGCCCTTTTTTGGGCATGTCCTTGCGGATATTCTCCCAGAGGTTGCGGTAAACCGGCATTTCATCGCCAGGAATGTTCTCCGCGACCGGGACGCGGGGCAGTTTCACAATGCCGCATTCAATCGCATCCATGAGTGAAAAGTCGCTCATGGTCCATGGAAAGAGCGTACCCTCTGCGTAGCCGGAACCTTGCAGGAAGAACGGGGTGGCCGAAAGATCAATGACGCGGGCAACGCCCAGTTTTCGGTTCACCGCTTCGAGGCCGGAAATCCAAAGGCGGGCAGCTTCATTGTTCTTCTCGGCCTCCTTGCGGTCATCACCCTTCAGTTCCTCATCGTCGGCCTCCTGCGGCTTTTCTCGGTAGCAGTGGTGCGCTTCGTCATTGAGCACAAGGATGTTTTTCATCCCCATGAGGTCGGGCATGACACGCTGAAGCATCTGCCCCTCACTTTCCGTGGTGTTCAACTCTTCCCCGGTGCGCCCTTGGAGCAGTGAGCGTCCACCAGCGGAGAGTTCGATGCGCTCGCGTAACTTGAACGCGTGGAAGTTGGTGATGACAATTTTGGCGCGGTTAACATCATCCAGCATGTCGCTCGGCACCAGCTCGCGGTCCTTGTAGTAGCTGTCCGGGTCGTTCGGCTGCAGGACGCGCAGCCGGTCCTTGATGGTCAGACCAGGCGCAACGACGAGAAATCCCCGGCTGAAATGTTTGCTGCCGGATCGCCGGACGGCATTGATCGTCTGCCAGGCAATCAGCATGGCCATGACGGTAGTCTTGCCAGCACCCGTGGCCAGCTTCAAGGCGAAGCGCATGATTTCGGGATTGGCATCCTTGTTGGCAGCGGCGAGGAGTTCAAGAATTCGCTTACCACTGGCAATATGCGGTGCGACCTCAGTGAGCCAGATGGCGGTTTCGGCGGCTTCCACCTGACAAAAGAAGGGGCGAATGCTGCTGAATTTGTGCTGTCGCCAGTGCTGTAGCAGTCGGGCTGTTTCTGGTGTTACCTGCCATTGGTTGGCGTTTGGCAAGGCCCGCCACGAATCCACGTTTTGGCGCACTTCATTGATGATGGCGGTGAGGTCGTATTGCTGCTCCTTGGTCGAGAGCCCTTTCCCCTCATCAAATACCATTTCATCCTGCTGCGCAGCTTTCTTCCGTTTCTTCGGCTTCGGGATGGGCGTGATGAACTCGGCACGGCGGCGAATATCCACAATGCGCTGCGTGGGTTGGCCTTGATCGTCCAGTTCCCAATGCCGCCGTGGGCACTCATACGGTGAGTTCAGAATTGGGTGGTCGAAGAAAGGATTGGCCATACTTAGCGCTGGTTGACGCGGCAAATGCGTCCGGTTTCATCGGTCTGTTTTGAAGGTGTGGCAGGCTTGTCAATCTGCAGTCGTTGCCCGTTTTGTGCCAGGAAGCTCATATTGCCAGCCTGGCTGAGGCCAAGATACACAAGCATTGGCAGCTTCACCTCCGGCGAGAGCTTTTGTTGGTCACTTGCGGTTGCAAGCCAGAGTACGTTATCCGCAGCCGCAAGGGTATCTGCGACTTTCTGCTGCAAGTCTGGAGCCGCCAAGTCCAAGTCGCGCAGGATGAAACCCACCTTCGATACCTCCGCTCTGGGCTGAGTGATTAGATTGGTTATGTCGTGCCAGTTTGCTATGGTCATCGCCTCCATTTGTAAGCTGATCGTGCCCAAGCCTAGTTCAGTTTCTGCCAGTCCACGCGCCAGTTGGAAGGACTCGGCGCCGGCAATAAAGCAAATGCCACGCACTGGCACCGGTTGGTTGAAAAACGATGAGGGAAAGAGCGTCCGGCGCAAGAACGTCACAAGGACTTGCTGGCTGTATCCTGCCGTCTGTCTTTCAAGCACCTTTATTTGCATGGCTTGCCTTCGATGTGAGCATATCAGAATGCGATGAATCATCACCAGAGAGGACCCGCTCCCTTGTCCTGGCGCGCCCATCAGTTTTTACCTTATCCTTCATTGCCAATGCCGCTAACACCTAACATTTAACCATCTACGAGTGAAAACCGAAAATGCTGTGGCACTCTACCAATTCCGACGGCGGTTGAAACCAAAAAATTGAATTAGTTGTGGCGTGCTATCCAATGCAGGAATCATCGAGTTGACAATTGGCAACTTGACCGAAAACGGGTCAGGCCAAGGCACCAAGACATTGCTTTGAGTAGTTGTGTCTGCGCTGTTCATCCTTGCTGTCCTTGCCGTCACTCACCGATCAACCATCAACTAAAGGCTCTCACCCATTCCAAGGGCGCAGTCACCTAGTCAGTTTGCTTTATCCCCTATGGCCGGGGAGGCCGTTCACTTCCGCCTGTAGTGTTGGATGGCGGAAGCTCTCCGCGCCTTTGTAGTTGGCGCGGTTCGCGTTCTGGCCGTCTTCCCAACGTCGTCTGTGGCGAGCCACGGAAGGCTAGTATGAGCAGAGCGCCAGGGGCTATCGGATTAGCATTTTAACCTTTTGCTTAACGAGGATTCATCGCCGAAGCAGGAGCACAGCTTCACTGGCAATAAGAGCGGCCTTTTCTTTCTGTTTTGCTTTCTGCAATTCTGGATCGGACTCATCCCACGGCCAGCCTCTAATTACAGCATGAAGCGGGGGAGGTTCGTCCGCTATGACATCAAGTTGAGCCAATCTTGCAGTGTTGGCCTTGAATATAGCTGCTCCATAGAGGTTGCGTTCGCCTGCCGCAGCATTCCCCATTGCCCATAGATTTTCTAAGGGTTCGTTACCATGGCGAGAGACTGAGGTTTCGTGGTCCCTTGGACTTGGCAAAAACGCTGATGGTTTGGCCATTGACGCCGTAAACTGATTGCTTTGGGTCAGGAACCTTGCAAGATCCTCTTCGTTCGCTACGATTTCAGGCAGCCCTGAGGGTAGATTGGCCATGACTTATGATAGCAGTGATGCCTTCCAGGACTCGTCGCGGTATAGTCTCCCCATCGAAAAGTGCCACACCGTGCCCTTTATCAGCCCCGTCCAACCATGCATAAGCAAGCCGAGAGCTGTTGCCAATACTTAGGGAAAATAGGCGGTTTCGTGATTGTATCCAGTCCAGTGAAATAGAACCATCTGGGTCTGGCGAAAAATCAGGAAGTGGCATTCCATCTGGCAACATACGAACAAACTGTTCGGCTATCATAATGCTCAGCGGATTGATTGCGTTAGCACCATTGCCGTCCCAATCCTGTGTTGAGCAATCTCTCGCAACACAGTTAAGGCGTGATATAGCATCTGATTTTTCGCCAAACAATGCTTGCGAATGCTCAAAGGATTCTACGACAGCCGTGGCCGCATCTTGTGCCATGCGCGCTTCATAGGAAGTAGCACTACTCCCTCGTGCATAGGCGTTCAAGAATGTGTACCCGGCAAGGGTGATTCCTATTGTTGCTGAAACAGGCTCAGGCATTTTTCAGTTAGTGTTTTTTTAAATATTCGATTCTTCAAGGCTCTTAATGACACAATCTTTTCCAGAAGACAAGCCCAATCGTCGGGAGCGGTGGCCATAGAACTCGCTGCACGATTATCGAAAATAATGGGGAGCTTGTCTTTTTCCCGTGGTTGAGTAGTCAGGACAACGTTGACGTGGTTTCCTGTATCCGTCTCTATCGCAGTATGGTGGTTGAGGAATCCTGTGAATGCTAGCTTTTCTTCATCAGGTAAACGCGGGGCAAGCTTAATGTAATCACTCCACTGTACCTGACCAGTCTCCATCGGCAGCAGGATACGATTTATATACCGCAGTTGGATACACCGGACTTGCACAGGTGAAGTCAGTCCAACGAATAACTTCCACGCTCGCTCGATTTCCGGCAAATATTCGTCTAAACTTGTGTACGGTGCCAAACGGTTAAACGAAAAACCCTGTGTTCGTACCTGCACGAGTTGTTTCTTGTCGTTGTGCAGGAATTGAAATGCTTGAATGTCATTGCGGATAGACATCTGAGGTGACGTATTCGGTTTCGCTGCAATTTTGGTCTCTTGGATAAATTTGCCACGAAATATGGGGTACTGGCCACAAAAACAGTCGCGCGCAGCCTTTTCCAGTGCCGCAAGTTTGAATGTTGGCGGCATGTCGCAAGCAAAATCTACCACCGCCTCTACTATCGGTGCGCTTGTCAGTTTCAATTCTGTTTCACTCATGTCACTATTAAGAATACACCTAATCGCCAGTTTATGAAAATCTTTAGGCGGCAGGGATTTGCTATAACGTCAATCTGTCGTTTTCCTTCGCTTGTACCTGCCATATCTTCCCGTCACAGTTCATGTTTCGGCACGCTAAACTCAGCTCATGGGGCCGTCAAGCCTGGTTTTATCCCGGACTTTATATCCTTCAGTTTTATACTTTCCCCAGCAGTTCCACCAGCCGCGCCTTATCCGCCTTTGATCCCTTCAAGCGCCCGACGATCTCCAGTGCTTCATCCTTGGGCGACTTCTGCCCATTGGTCAGCAGTTTAGGCATGGCGGCATGCAGTGCCTGCCGGAACGCTTCCCGGCCCGGCTGGAAATAGTGTTTCAGCACGATGTCAGTCGTCTTGTGCCCCGTCACCTTTTGCACCAGTTCCAGCGGCACCCCTGCCGTCAGCGCCAGTGTCACCCAGGTTACCCGGAAGCTATGGAAATCCCGCACCGAAGCGCGCCGCAGCCCCTTCTTGCGGTCCGCATGAATTTCCCCGCGCATAGCCGCCGCCGGCACCACGGTCGTTTCTAGGGCCTTTTCCGCGCCTTTATCGGCCTCCTTTTCCTTCCCATTCTTGGCTTCTGGCTCCTGGCTCCCAGCTTCCGACTTCTCATTTTCCGCCTCTTCATCCCGGAACCCTGCCGCCGCAAACACCTTGCGCACCCGCCACGTGATCCCGTCCGGATTATCCAGATACATCCGCGCCTGCTCCGGGAATACATACCCGTCCGCCGCCGTCCGCACTCCCTCTCCGCGCTGGGGCAGGGGGGTGCTGTCTTCCTTTTGCCTTCTGCCTTCTGCCTTCTGCCTTATGTTCGCCAGTTCATCATGCAACATGGGGAAAACCGGAATACTCACCGTCACGCCCGTCTTGGCAGTCTTCACCGTGATAAACCGGTGGGTCAGGTCCACATCCTTCCACTTGAGCAGGCAGCAATCCCCCCGGCGCATCGCCGTGCACATCCCCACCACTAGGATCGGCCGGATGAAGTCATCCTCCTTGGCCGCCTCCGAGATCGCCGCCAGTTCCTCCGGCGTGAAAGGAATGCGGAACACCGTTTCCGTCTCCCGCGTCGGCATATCCGAGAATGGATTGATGGCGCCGGCGGGCAGCAAATACTTGAACGTGGCCCGGAGCAGCTTCAACGTATCATTCCAGGTCTTGGCGGTCACCCCCCGTTGCGTTTCCGCGTCCATGAAGGCGCGGGCGAGCGTCCGCGTCACGTGGGCGATCTCATCCGCCTTGGCGTTCTGCTCCTTGATCTGGGTGGCGAACCGTTTCAGGGTGGATTGGCATTGCGAGGCATACCGGGCATTGGGCTCGTGTCGGCGGGGGATCTTCGCCCACTCCTCCGGCAGCGCGGCGAGCGTCACCGACTTGATTTGCTCCCCCGTCTTGATCTCATACAGCTTTTCCACCAGGTTGGCCGAGTTGCGTTGAGTGCGCGCCTCCTCCACCAGTTGTTCCAACTTGGTGAGGGCCGTGGCGCGGGAGCGTTCGTATGCGTGGTCGCCTTCATCCCGCAGGGAGAGGGAGGCGGGGGGAGTCCCGGCGATCTTCACCCCGAGATTGACGCTGTACCGTTTTCCATTGATGGCGAACGCGCCGAACCAGGTATCGCGCAGACTTCCATCCCGTTGTTTTCGAAATTCCAGTGGCATAATTTTTCTTGCTTTATTTTCGTTTTCGCTGTTGCAATCGCATTTCGTTTAACGATTAGAAACATACTGCAACACGGCGAACCGCGCAAGGAAAAAAACAAACAAAAGCACAAACACAGACACCAGAAACAGGATAAATAGCGCTATTCTACAGGCATATTAAAAAAGCTCTTCCGGCTCATAACCTGAAGGTCCTGGGTTCAAATCCCAGCCCCGCAACCAATTTACGGCCCTGAGACGCAAGTTTCAGGGCCTTTTTTGTGCTAATAACAACCATTCCCATTTCGCGATTATTGAGCCTTTTTGCGGCCAATGATTTTTTGACCAACCCACCGACTTGGTAGTAACATGAATATCCATGCGATTTTGACCGTCAGCAATACGAAAGCTATATCCGATATGAATAACTCTGTATCACGCCGGAAGTTTGTCACGCATTCGCTGCAAGGGACCCTGGCGGCGGCCATCGGCAGCACGATTACCCCGCTGTCCGCCGCCCCGGAAGCCCCGGCGAGCCCGTCCCCTGCCCCAGAACCGGAGGCCATGCCCAAGGGCCGGATCGGCAAACTCGAACTAAGCCGCCTGATGCTCGGCACCAATATCATCACCGGCCACATGCACAGCCGCGGCTTGTTCTATTTAAAAGAATTCTCGGCGCACTATCATACCGATGAGAAAATTCTGGAAACCTTTGCCCTCTCCGAGCAGCACGGCATCAACACCTTCATGACCCATCACGAGGCCAAGATCGTGCGCCTGTTCACCGAACACCGCCGGCGCGGGAGCAAAATGCGATGGATTGTGGCCCCCACCCCGGAAGAGACCAAGAACCTGGCGGAATTTGAAAAAACCTGCCGGGCCCTGAAAAGTTACGGGGCCGATGCCCTCTACGTCCATGGCGCCGCCGCCGATCCGCTGGTGCAGGGCGGAAAGGTGGACCAACTCCGCGAGTGCGTGGAGATTATTAAAAACGTGGATTTACCCGCAGGAATAGCCGCGCACGACCTGGAAGTCATCAAAGCCAGCGAGGCCGCCAAAATCCCCTGCGATTATTACGTCAAGACCTTCCACAGCCTCAACTACTCGACGGCCCCCAAGCCGGAGCAGATCACCAAGCCATACGCCGAGATGCCGCTAGCCTATTGGTGCAGCGACCCCGTGGCCACCTCCGATTTCATGAAGACCGTCCACAAACCGTGGATTGCCTACAAGGTGATGGCGGCCGGCGCCATCCTGCCGCAATACGCGTTCCAGTACGCCTTTGCCAAGGGAGCCGACTTCATTCTGGCCGGGATTTTTGACTGGCAAGTCGCCACCGATGCGAAAATTGCCCGGGAATGCCACGCCAAATGCGTCAAACGGGATCGTCCCTGGTGCGGATAGGCGTAGTACGTCATTTTTTTGTCACACAAATTTTAATAAAGTCTTATTGACATCGCCAAGCAAAAGCGTACAGTGTTATTGGATTTTGGTTCGGGTGGCAGCACGTTTCTTCAGCGGAGTTCCCCACTCCCACCTCCTTGGCGTCTGCCGCCCGAATCATTTTAAGCGCGAAACCGCGGAAGTTGCGGAGTGAATTTCAGCCGGTCAAAAAAAGTGTAAAATCACCGTTGACTTGGCTGGCGGGTTCCACTAGGTTTTGCCCGCTCCAAGCGGGGGCGTAGCTCAATTGGTTAGAGCGCTGCCCTGTCACGGCAGAGGTTACGGGTTCGAGCCCCGCCGCTCCCGCCATTTTTTAGGGGCGTTTTGACGATTTTGACTGATTTCCTGACAGATGCATAACAAAATCGCCCCCCCATTACCGGGGTGAGACTATAAAATTTCCATCCATACCGGTTCGCCTAAGTAGTTTGCACTGAGTATTGTATCTGCGCTGTTCCCTGCTTGTCCTGTGTCACACTGCGTGATACAGTGTCCCCATGATGCCGACGCGACAAGGCTCCTTTCACCTATTCCGCTTTGCGGGTATTGATGTATTCATGCACTGGTCCTGGTTTCTGGTGGCCGCTTATGAAATCAGCACCCGCTCGGCATTATACACCTCGCCGTTATGGAACGCGCTCGAATATGTGGCGTTGTTTATGATCGTGCTGCTGCATGAATTCGGCCACTCACTGGCCTGCAAGCAGGTGGGCGGCGTGGCAAACCAGATCGTGCTGTGGCCGCTGGGCGGCATCGCCTACGTCTCTCCCCCGCTCCGGCCCGGTGCCACACTATGGAGCATTGCCGCCGGACCACTGGTGAACGTGGTGCTGCTGCCCTTCACCGTCTTGCTTTGGTGGTTGAGCAAACATCTGGGGTGGTGGCAAACCATGCCGAATGCGCACGCGTTCATCCTGGCGCTGTGCTACATGAATTTCGGCCTTTTGTTCTTCAACCTGCTGCCGATCTACCCGCTGGATGGCGGGCAAATCTTGCGGTCCCTGCTCTGGTTTCCCTTGGGGCGTGCCCGCAGCCTGTTGGTGGTCAGCGGCATCGGATTTGTTGGCGTCGCGGGACTGTTCGCGCTGGCATTTTACGCCGGCTCGATCTGGTATGTCATCATGGCGGTGTTCATCCTGATGAGTTGTATGGGCGGGTTGTTGCAAGCGCGCACGTTGGGGCGTGCCGCCGCCGCGCCCCGCCATACCGGCTTTGCGTGTCCCGACTGCCAGGCGGTACCGCCACAAGGAGACTTCTGGTTCTGCCCCAATTGCAAAAAAAACTTCGACACCTTCCTTACCCAAGCGGCTTGCCCGAATTGCGGGGCACAATTTGCAGTAACCTCGTGCCTGGATTGCGGCAAAGCCCACCCCATTGAAGAGTGGTCGCTGCCACCGCAGGTGACGCCGTCACCAATCGTGCCACCGCCTCTGCCACCCCGACAATGACACCATGACTCAAGGGAGCGCCAGTGATTGACAGAAATTGGCGTCGTGGTAAGGTGTAGCTCATGAAGCAACATGTGAGTCGTTCGATCAGGATCAGCGTGGTTGTCATCGCTTTGCTGGCGGCATTCACCCCCGTGCGAGGCGGGCAGGCGTGGTCGCTGGCGGGTGAATGGCAGTTTGCCTTGGACTTGCCGGGAGCGGGGGTGGCCAATCATTGGTTCAAGAAAACATTACCAGATACCATCCGGCTGCCGAGCACCACGGATGAACGCCGCAAAGGCACGCCCAATACCAACACCAATTTCGTCAAACATTTGAGCCGCGCTTTCCCGTACCACGGCGCGGCTTGGTACCAGCGCGAGATCATCATCCCGGACGCATGGAAGGGCGGACACACCTCGCTGTTCCTGGAACGCACGAAGCACAGCACCGTCTGGCTGGATGACACGCTGCTCGGGGAACAGGATAGCTTGGCGACGCCCCATGAGTACACGTTGAACGCCGCGCCCGGCGAGCATCGCCTCACGATTTGCATCAACAATAAGCTGCACCCGCCCGTCAATGGCGGGCATCAATTATCGGAAGACACTCAGACGGATTGGAATGGCATCGTGGGACGGATTGAGTTGCGGCACACGGATGCCGTGTGGCTGAAGAACGTGCGGGTGAATTATCTTCGACAGGAACGCGCAATCGAAGTCAGTGGAGAAATCGAGAAACTTCCCGGTACGGTCCTCAAGGGGCGTTCCAGTTTGCGCGTTACCGCCCAGCCATGGCGCGGCACGGGAAAATATTCCGGGACCCAAGTTTGTGACCTCAACGGTGCCTCCCCCACCCAATTCACCCAGCGCCTGAAACTGGATGCCAACGCTGCGCTGTGGGATGAGTTCGCTCCTGAATTATACGATTTAAGCGTCAAGCTGGAGGCGGGCGCTTTCCTGGATGAGGTCCGTCTATCCTTTGGCTTGCGGGATTTTGCCCGGCAAGGCACGCAGTTCACCATCAATGGCCGCCCCACCTTCTTGCGTGGCAAACACGACGCCTGTGTGTACCCGCAAACCGGTTATGCGCCGATGGAAACCGAGAGTTGGGTGAGCATCTTCAAGATTGCCAAGGAATACGGCATCAATCATTACCGCTTTCATTCCTGGTGTCCGCCTGAAGCCGCCTTTGCCGCCGCCGATGAGGTGGGCATCTACCTTCAACCCGAACTGCCAAACTTCGGCGGTGACCTGAGCAAGAAACCAGAGGCCGCCGAGTTCACGAAGACCGAGGGCTTGCGCATCCTGAAGGCGTATGGCAATCACCCATCCTTTGTCATGTTCGCGCTCGGCAACGAAATGGGCGGCGGGCGGGACGTTCGCGCGGGCATTATCCGGGATTTCCGCCAGGCCGACAACCGGCGGCTGTACGCGCAGGCTTCCAATTACGAGTTGTCCGATCCCCAATTCGCCGAGGGCGACGATTACTGGACCACCATGCGCACCCGCAAGGGCGCGGAGGGCGCGGTGCGCGGCTCGTTTGCGCATTGCGACGCACCGTTGGGTTTTGTGCAGGCGGGCCCGCCGGGGACCACGTATGATTTCTCAGCGGCGATTGCCGGCGTGCCCGTGCCGGTGATCGGGCATGAAGTCGGCCAGTATGAAGTCTTCCCCAACTTCCACGAAATCACCAAATACCCGCGCCTCCACGGCGTGCTCCGCGCTTGGAACCTGGACGTATTCCGCGAACGCCTGCGCGCCAAAAAAATGCTGGATCAGGCGGATGACTTTTTCCGCGCTTCCGGCGCGCTCTCGGTGTTGTGTTACCGGGCGGACATCGAGGCCGCCCTGCGCACGCGCGGCTTTGGCGGCTTCCAATTGCTGGACCTCCAGGATTTCCCCGGGCAAGGCACCGCGCTGGTGGGCATTCTGGATTCGTTCATGGATAGCAAGGGGTTCATCGAGCCCAAAGCGTGGCGGGAATTCTGCGGTCCCACAGTGCCGCTGGCCATCATGGAACGCTTCACATGGTCCGGCGGCGAAACCTTCACTGCCGGCTTGAAAGTGGCGCATTACGGCCCCAAAACGTTGACGAAAGCGAACGTGCAATGGCGGTTGCTGGAAGAAAACGGGCAAGTCATGGGCATGGGCGAAACCCCGTTGGCCGAACTTGCACCGGGCACGTTCGCGGACCTGGGCTCGGTCCGCGCCGGGTTGCCCACCTTCGCATTGCCGCACAAGCTGACGTTGGAACTGCGCCTCGCCGGCACTGATTTCCGCAACAGCTATCCCCTCTGGGTCTATCCGCCGAACAATACCGCCAAGCCGCTGGACAGCGTCACCGTTTGCCGGAGCCTGGACGAGCAAACGCTGAACGCCCTGACCAAAGGCCAGCGGGTCCTGCTGTTGCCGGAATTAAAATCCATCACCGCCAACAGCATCGAAGGTTTCTTCGCCAGCGACTTCTGGTGTTACCCGATGTTCCGCGGCATTTCCGAACGTGCCAAGAAACCGGTGGCCCCAGGCACCCTCGGCATCCTGTGCAACCCAAAGCATCCCGCGTTCACGCTGTTCCCCACCGCATTCCATACCGATTGGCAATGGTTCCATCTCCTGATGAACTCACGGCCTTTGATCCTGGACGACACGCCCGCCAACTTCCGCCCCCTCGTGCAGGTCATTGACAACTTCGAGCGCAACCACAAGCTCGGGGTACTCTTCGAGGCCCGTGTGGGTGCGGGCAAACTGCTCGTCTGCACCAGCGACCTGCCCGGCATGTCCGACCGTCCCGAGGCGCGGCAACTGCTTTCCAGCCTGGTATTCTACGCCGGCTCGGAACAATTCAATCCCGCGCCCGAGCTATCCCTGGCCACCTTGAAGAAACTCCTGAACTTCTAACCGCAAGGGAATAGGGTCTGAAGTGTTGGTGCGGAGCAGTTGCACAGGTGTTGGCTGCTCTACTCTCTCCCCTCGGAGGCTTTCGCGTCAACCTAAGCGGCGTTCAAACTGACGCGGTGCCGGTGACCAGTGCGGCGCGAACCACCGCGCCCGGGGAGACCACGGATGGAGCGCGGACCTCCGGTCCAATGCCACTAGGATTTGGTCTGAGCCAGCGCCAGCATTTGGCGGGCGGGCGCAAGTATCGTGATGCCTTTCGCCTAACTCACCACCGCACCCGCCGGGTCGCTCCAAAGGCCGTAGCCGGCCGAGCCCTTGGCGCGGACGCGCACCCAGATGCGCTTCCCGCTGGGCAAACCTTCCAGCGTCTCCTTGCACTTCGACGCGGCGCTACGCAGCGTCCACGTCCCGATATTCGGGTCATCCGTCGTGCTGATCTCGTACAGCGTGGCGAACTTCGCCTTCTTCCATTTCACCGCCAATTTGCCCTGGTCCGAAACCGTCACAGCACAGAGATTCATCACCTGCTCCGGGGTACCGGCGGGCTGACGATCCTTGACCAACTCCAGCCCCACGGCCATCAAATCAGTCGGATCGTCCGTCAAGGACTCACAATCCACGATGACATCCTTGGCCAGCACGATCACTTCCTCTGCATCGGTGGTATTGATGGCAATCAACTCCTTGAGCGTCAACTCCGCCGCATCCCGCGCATCCAGCTTGGCGACGCTGCTAGTGAGCTTGTTGCCGATAATGGTTAGCTTGGCGGCCAGGCTGGCAAACTTGGGAATGCCGGCGATACCCTGCTTGATTTTATTGATTTCCGTCATCAAAGTGCGATGACTCAACTTGGCATATTTACTGGTATTGACGAGCTTCATAACTCTTGCGATTTCTGAAACGCCATCGGAGTAAAATATCCCCGGCTGATCCCAGCGGACCCCCGAATCGTAATAAAATCCTGGTATTGGCATTTCTTTTGTTTATGTCTGAGGCTTTCCTTAGCCAGACTGCGCCCTGATTGTCAAAATTTATTTTTAACTTTTTATAACCCATTGCGTGCCTTATAGATGAACCACGAATTCCGGTCCAAGTGTCACCTTGGAAGGCATGAATTTCTCCTTTCCGAAGCCCTTTTCCTGCTTGGAATACCCCTTTTCCACCGTGGAATACCCCTTTTCCAAGGTGGAATGGGCGTTTTCCAACGTGGAATACCCATTTTCCAAGGTGGAAAAGGCCTTTGGAAAGGAAGAATACCCGTCCGGAAATGGGAAATTAGGGTCTGGAAACCTGAAAATTGACTCCGAAAGGGTGGTTTTCGCCTACGGTGGGCTGACGCTCCGGTTTCTCCGCTACGGGTTTAGGGGACGCACGGCCCGGAAACCAAGGCCGTCGCTGACGTAGCTTGCGAATCCGTGACCGCGGTACGCTGCCCGACTTTGCACCGCGCCGCTGCGCCAACCGCCGCCGCGAAATATGCGGAACGTGCCCGATTCTGGACCACGCGGATCAGTTTGAGTCGCACTCCCATAGGTTTCATAATAATCCCAGCACCACTGATAGACGTTTCCCGCCATATCATAAAGACCATAGCCATTAAGGGCAAACGAGCCTACCGGACTGGTATAAGCATAGCCATTGGTAGCGTAAGTTCGATGATACCCAACGTTGGTACTCTCGTCATAACTCTTGCTCTTGTCACTGTAATAATTCGCCTGGTTTTGGCTGATGGTATCCCCCCGTGGAAACCGCTTGCCGCTCAGACCTCCCCTCGCCGCATATTCCCATTCCGCTTCGGTCGGCAACCGATAGCCCACGCTCCAATTGACGCTCGGGGATACTGAGCCAGTCTTATAGACGGCGGTCAGCCCAGCATTCGTGTAATAGGCCGGCACCCTCCCCTCTTTTTGGCTCCGCGCATTGCACCACTTCATACAGTCAACCCAATTCATGCCTTGCGCCGGATGATTAGCCGCCTTGCCATACCCGGTATTGCCAAAGCTGTATCCATTGTTGGTCGCCCAAATGTACACTGCATCCCATTGCGTCTTCGTCACCAAATAGGTATCCATGTAAAACGCGCTCACAGTTACCGTGTGCAGAGGTAATGCTATAATGTCATCATCCAGGTTGTCTCCCATGGTAAAGGTACCGCCAGGGATATAAACCATGTTAGTGCTTATCCGCAAATAAAAGTTGCCTTTTTCGCCGTGCTCTGTCAATTTCT
>JBAXGN010000198.1 GCA_037139415.1 Verrucomicrobiota bacterium
GCAAGGGCGACGCTGCCCGCAATGAATTTTATCACCTCAAAATGGCTGGTTTTGACTGCCCGCTGACAGGAAGTCGGCGACACAGCAGGTTTGGAAACCTGCGGTACGGGGGGGCCGTCCGCCGCGTTTTGTTTTCAGTATTCATCGTTTTGCAATACCCCGAAACTTGAAGTCATGATTTTCCAAATGAGTCAGTTGGAAGTCATCAGTGACCAAGGACCAAGCCAGCGCCGACTCACGGCGGCGGCTACGAGGTTCACGGCATCCGCACGGTTACGCGGTAGGCACGAACTTGACCGGAAGGCGAAGGATCGGTCAGCGTCATCGTTCCCCCGTTACCGGTGAGGTTGGTTTGCAACGGCACATTTGTCCACGAGCCGATGGGCAGTTGGGCGGTATAGGACAAGGAGTATTTGCGATTGGTCGAGGACTGGAAGGACAAGGTCATCCCACCCGCTTTCGCAATGCTCTGGATGCGGAGGCACGAAAGCGCGTTGGTGGGATTGGTGTCGGCGATATATTCCTGGTAGTTGTTCAGGCCATCGTGGTCGGGATCGGCGTTCCATGCCGCGTTGGTATTGTTCAGCCCGAAATAGCGGACCTGCCAGGCGTCATCAATGGCATCGTTGGCGTAGATGCCATAGTCGTCGTTGCCGGTGTTGATCACGGTGAGCGTCAGCGTACCATACGTGGATTGGTAACCTGCGCGCACAGTGGCGGCGGTGTTTTGATAGACGTTCGCCATTGTCATCAGACCGCTGGTGTTGATGGATGCCACCGGGCCGCTGACGACGCTCCAGGCGACGTTGGTGGCGGAAAGGGAAAGGGTGGTGGCATCATCCAAGATAGCTTTGACGGCAAGCTGGCTCGTGCCAGTTTCGTTGATATTGGTGAGTGTAGCGCTGAGGGCGAGGCTTTGCAAATCGCAGAGTTGACCCGCGTAGCCATGCCGCGCGACCACAGATGGCGAGACCGCCGTCGTGATGCCACCCAGGCTGCCAAGGCTGCCATCCATCGTGTAACTGGCGCTGCTGACGCGCTTGCCACCCGCGTCGAGCACCGCAGTGGTGCTGGCAGCAAACGCCACCGGCAGAATTCCGAGCAGGGCCAGCAAGAGCGGGACAATTCCGAAAGCCGAAAGCCGAAAGCCGAAATCGCCGCAGTCCGCCTCGTCACCTCGGCGGCTACACGGGGAGGGCGTTTCAAGCTGGCGTTGGGAAATGCGGAAAGGCGTGCGCATATTACTTATCCTGGAGAACGGAGACGGCACCTGGTTCGAGGCGGGGATCAAGCTGGTCCATCCTGGCTTCCAGGCGGCTCAGGCGTTTTTCCAGTTCGGCGATGCGCGCGTCCTTTTCTTTGACGAGTTCGTGAAGCCCCTGGATGGCGGCGAAGGCCACGCCATCGGCATCGGTGGAGTTGATGTGGCGTTCATCCTCGCCGATCCGAAAGGCGGCCTTGAAATCCTGCGCCATGGGGCCGATGTGGCGGATGGCGGGATCCTGGGTAATCAGGTTCCATTCGGTCACGGGAGTGGCAACTAATTTGGCCAGCACGGCGCGGGTGTCCACCGGCTTGAAGTTTTCCTTGAGGTTCCGATCGCTGACGGCCAGCCAGCCCCCGCCTCCGGCAGCCAGTTGCATGCCGGTGGTGCTGTTGGGGCTGGTGAAGAAACGGACACCGCCGGCGCAACGGGCGGTGAACTGGTTGTTGACCGTGGAATAGACCACATTGGTGCTGGCAGCATCGGCCCAGACAAAAGCGCCGAAGTTGGTCGCCGCCGCGCCCGCGCCCGCCGCGAAGGAATACGCGCCGCTGGCCACGTTGGCGTACCCCCCGGGGACGGTGGCAGCGTAGCCACTGGCCAGGTTGTCATAGCCACCGCCCACGGATGAAATGGTACCCGTGGCACCGTTATATTCGCCACCCGCCACAGTCGCTTCCAAGCCAGTGGCAAGGTTGGTAACGCCGCCAGCAACGGTAGCGCCCACGCCGCTGGCGTAATTGCCCAGCCCCCCCGCCACAGTCGCGTAATTGGTGGACGCGCCATTCAACCAGCCACCCCCCACCATTGAGGCCACACCATCCGCCAAGTTTAACTCGCCACCCGCGACGGTGGTTGCCAGGCCGGAGGCGGTGTTAGTCACCCCACCGGCCACCGTCGCCCCTGCCCCGCCGGAGACATTTCCAAGCCCACCTGACACGGTGGCATAGTTGTTGGTGGCATCATGCAGGTAACCGCCGGCAATGGTTGCCCCCAACCCGCTCAGATTATGGCCTGCGCCAATGAGCAGGCGCTGGCCGAGGACATCCGCGGTGGGGTCCAGATTGGCGGCAATCAGCGCGTAGCCGACAGCGGCGATTCGCTGGTCGGGCGAGAGCTGCTGGAAACCGGTGATACCATCGTTGAACCAGACCCGCAGACGGACATCGGAGTTGGTGAAGGCCAAGGAAGCGATGGCACCGCTTATGCCCGCGACATTTGTGTCGCCCAACAGCACCGAGTAAAGGCCCTTGGTAACAGTAAGGGCCACCGCCGTCACGGGCTGGCCCGTGGTGCGACCATCGTTACTCCAGAAGTTGGTGGTGCCGGTGGCGTTGATGAGGGCAAACTTGAACTGGCCGGTACCGTCGAAATTAGTGGTACCGACGGTGACGCGTCCCTGGTAATTCAGCAGTTGCGGCACCTGGGCAGCCACCGGGCGTGCGCAGAGCACATAGGCAGCCGCGAGATAGAGGTGAATGGGTTTCATGGGTATGTCTTTTATGAGGTTGGGCCGGTACACGATTGTTCTGAAGGGTGTTCGAGCGTTTTAGCTCATGCGGATGAGGATATCCGCGCTCCATTCATTTCTTGGATTCGGTCGCTTTTGAAGCGCCATTGAGTTGTTCTTTCGCCACCACGTTTTCCGGGTCGAGCGTGAGCACATCGGTAAAAATACGTTTGGCGTCATCACGTCGGTTTTGGGCGACCCTGACGAGGCCGAGTTCGGTGAGGAACTTCACATCGGTGGGATAGAGCGGCAACAGCCGGATCAGCACTTCCTCGGCGGCCTCGAATTTTTTCTGCATCCGGAGGGCAAAGGCGAGGCGGAGGTTGGCGTAGTAGTTGGAGGCGTCAATGCGGAGAATCTGTTTGGTGACGGTCTCGGTTTCATCGTACCGTTCCTGCGCGAGCAACGGCAGGGTATAGCCCAGTTTTGCTTCGAGGGACGCCGGCTCGATTTTCATCGCCGCCTGGTAGTAGCTCTTGGCGTTGGCATAGTTGCCGCTGAGGTAATACAGCCAGCCCAGGCGCAGATTCACGGTGTAGCCCTGCGGATAGGCGGTGACGACCGGGGCAATCGCCTTGATGGCGTCATCGTAGTTTTGCGCTTTCTCATAGCGATAGGACTTATGATAGGCGTCGCGGATTTCGTCATTGCTCAGTGTGGGAGTGCTGTTAGGCGTGGCGGCAGCGAGCGCGAGAGTGAAACCGACGGTCAGAATGAATGCATTTTTCATAAGGTGTTGCTTTGATGGTTAAAATTTCCAACTTAACATGGCCAGATACATGTCCGAACAGGCGTGCGGTGTGCGGGCAAGGTCTTTGAATTGCTCACGGTTGGCGCGCAGCGTCAAGGCCAGGTTGGCCGTGAGATCGTAGCGGATCTCCAGGCCGTAGCCGGCCTTGTGCAGCTCGCCGAGGTTATACACCGCGAAGCCACCATTGCGCACGGCGAAGAGTTGTTCACCGGCCCAGCCGAACGCCGAGAAGGTCCAACGCTGCCAATTGAGGGAGAGGCGGTCCTCAAGGGAGTAACAATTACGCCGTGCAAAATTATCGCGATTCAGATGAACCCAGTACCCCCGCAACTCATTATTCCAAGTGTGGTGCTCGCCGCGCCAGAGGGTGACGCCGAGGTGCGGAGCGATCTGGGTGACCTCAAGCTGGTTTTGGAATTTCGGATACGTGGTGTAATAACCGTCCACACCGAATGCCCAGCGATCCGCGTAATATTCCGCACCGCCGAACGCGACCCACCCCTGATCCGTGAACGGGTCTTCACTGGTAATGTAATGGCCGCCAAGGCGCAGATTGACGTGCGGGATGCTGGCGTTGGCATAGGCGAGGGTGGTGTCCCATTGGCGCAGGGAAGAAACGCCGCGATAGAATTTGCGGATATAGTCCCCCTCGGCTTGCAGCAAGTGCTCCGAGCCGTAACCGAGTGACGTATAGAGACCGACTGTATGCGCCTGATCTTTGGAAGCGGTATCGTGATACTGGAGATAACCGTAGAACGCCGCCGCTTCAACCCGAACTTTCCGCGCGGGGGCCGACGGGGCAAGCGGTTCATCGCGGGGCGGGGAGAGGCGGAATTGTGGGGCGGCCAGTTGCTGAAGGGCGACCGCGTTATCGGGGGCAAGGGTCAGCACGTCGAGGAAGAGGTATTGGGCGGTGGCGTTTTGCTTGCGGGCGAGTTTGACGAAGGCCAGTTCCAGCAGCAGAAACACATCCGTCGGGTAAAGTGGCAGCGCGTGGTTGAGAACTGCTTCGGCCTGCTCGTGCTTGCCCTGCATCCGTAACGCGTAGGCAAGCCGGAGGTTCGCGAAGTAGTTCGCGGGATATTGCTTAAGAATTCGGGCGGCAAGCGCTTCGGCCTCCGCGAACCGATTAAGCGCGAGCAACGACACCAGGCAGCCGAGACGGGCATCGAGTGATTGGGGGGCGGCCTGGATGGCAGCCTGGTAGTGGGTGAGGGAGTTGGTATAATCAGAATTGGTGTAGCATTGCCAGGCACGCCCGAGTTCAGTGGAGTATATGGAGGGAACGCCTTGGTCTTCCGCAGCAACGGGTGCGGCATACCCCACCAGGCATAGGAGCGCGAATGCGCCCTTTCGCAGGATGAGATTACTCACGGTGCTTGCGGACGGAGGCGTCCGCGCTCCTTGGCGGAGGTTTGCGTTATGACTCATGGTGCCTCCGCTTGAGAGTGACCTCCTCGACGGTTACCGACGCAAAACCCTTCTGACGATCTAACTCGACCGCCGCCGTCCGGCGCAGGTGCAGCAGTCCGGCCTCGATGACCCCCTCCACGCGACTCTCGCTCACAAACGTCTGCGTCACTTTCACCGTGGCCAGCCTGGGATACACGGAACTAAAGAACCCCACCAAGGCTTCGCGCACGCCAGCGGTGATCAGGCTCATGGGAACATGATCGTGCCAGGTTAAATTCTCGCGATAGGCCAGCGGCAGGCGAGGCAACGCGAGAAACAACAGGCGGAGCCAGGGATCATCGCCGGCGAGGCGGTAGGTATAAAACGTGCCTTCATGTTTGCCGAAGTAGAGCTGGCCGCGCGGAGACTCGAGATAAAACGTCCCGTCCGAGGCCATCCTCACCTTGAGGCTGAGTTCACCCACCGGACGGCCCTCGCGCAGCACGTCGTAATGCAGTTCGTCGTCGAGCACGAAGTTCGTGATATTATCAAGGCGTTTGTCGGTGTACAGGGGTTCGACAACGTGCTTTTCCTGCGGGAGATGGTTGGCCTGATATTTGCCATCCTCGGCATAGCTCACGAAACTGAAAGGCAGCGAAGCCGCGCCAATAGTATCAGTGGCCTGTACCTGCACGTGGATATGCGGCTGCGGCGAATAGCCGCTGTTTCCGCACAAGCCCAGCACCGCGCCGCGCTCCACCCACTCGCCCTGCTTTACGCGAATAGATTTTTCCGCAAAGTGCGAGAGCTCCACGAACCGCCCGCGGGCATCCTGAATGATGACCAGGTTGCCCCAGTTGTTGGTTTCATCCGCACCACCAATGCGGCTGTCCGGCAGATCGTTCACGAGTTGCACCACGCGTCCGCGCACCGGGGAGAGGACGGGCTTGTTATAACAATAGTAGTCTTCGAGCCGCCCGCCTTCGCCACGATGGGTTTCGCCTTGTTCGTCGGTGATGACGAAGTCATAGGCGTAGCGCCAACTGCCTTTGTGCGTCCACTGGCCATCCCAGCCCTGCCAGACGGTCCATTGGCCGGCAAACGGCAGGTAGAGAGTGAATTCCTGGCCGCGATAGCGCAGGCGATTCGCGAGATAATTCTCCAGTGTCTCTTCCGGCGTGCGGCCCACGGCAGCGGCGACCATCGGATGCCGCAACAGGCCCAGCACATACACGAAACCAAGCGTCACGGTGTTAAACGGCAGGGTGAAGGCCGGGATGCCGTAATAGCTCCAGAAGCCGGTGATGGCATCCATAAACACGGTGGACACCGCCACGCCAATGAACGCCAGCAGATAGCTTGTCAGCGATGGAATGAGGAACACGCCGCCCAGCGCCATGGCGATGAAGATGAAATTGAAGTTGTTGAGATCGGCGAACGCCTGGCTGGTCGAGCCGAGCATAAAGCTGCGAATAACCGCGCCCGAGTAAAAACCGAACAACGCGAGGAGAAACAGAATGCGCGAATAACGCAGCACGACGGCGCTCAACACAAGCCCCACGACCACGCTGGGCGCGAACAACACTGCCCCAAAGGCTTTGAAGAAACCGGCGAGCCAATAGGGCAAGCCGAAGTCGGCGGAGAGCAGCGCGGAATGCTGATGCATGACGACGTGCAGGTTCGAGTAGCGCAGCGAGCCGAGATAGGCGATGGAACTGACCACCACAAACGGCAGGCTGAGAATGGGCAGGCGGAAATACGTCGAGAAAACGTTCGCCGTGAACACAGTCACCAGAAAGGTGAGCACACCGGCGGAGACGATGAAGAACACCGTCAGTCCGCCCAATTGGAACAGATTTCCGAGCGACAACCCCACCAAAAGCGGGTTGTACGTGTAATAACCGGATTGAAGGAATTGCTTTTCCATCCGCACCAGGCGCGCAAACCCATAGGCGGCCAGCACCGCAATGATTCCCGCCAGCGCGACGTTCGGATTGACGAGGGTCACCGCAAAGATGACCGCGCCGACCGCGCCGTTGGGCAGAAAGAAGATTTCGGCGTAGCTGCTGAAGATGGCTTTGAGGGTATCCTTCATTTGGCTGCTCAATGGCCCTTGCCCGCCAAGCGTTTCGGCAATTTCTCGCGGCGGGTGATGTCCGAAAGGTCTTCCGCCTCGCGGATGAGGTCCACTTCACCATGCTCGCCGATGAGCACGGAGGCGGGGCGATACTCGATGAACTGTAGCGATTGCGTCTGGCTGTACGCGCCCACCGGTGAGAAAATAAGCCGGGTGCCGCGCGTCAACGGCGGCAGCGGCACGCCTTCATCAATGGCGTCAATGTTCATGCAAAGCGGGCCGTACACAATACTGTGCTCGTTAATGCCGCCGACTTCGCGGTCCATTTCGATGTTGAATTTATACCAGTATGCGGTGAAGAGCAAGTTTACGCCGGCGTCGGCAACATAGGCGCGGGTGCCGTCCGCCAAACGTTTCGAGGCCACTACGGTGGTGATGAGGTAGCCCGCCTCGTCCACCAGAGCGCGTCCGGATTCCAGGATAAGCTTTGGGAAATCACCCGGGTGTAGTGCTTTTGACAGCGCATGCGTGATAGCTTCGGCGAATTCATCAATGGAGGGCAGCGCGACTTCGGGCGGCAGATAAACGCCCTTGAGTCGGCTCTTCGACGGGAAGCCGCCGCCGATGTCGAGGTATTCCATGGAGAAACCGAAGGCCTTTTCGACCTCGTAACCGAACGCGACCATCTTTTCGATCTGCCGCGCGTAGGCCGAGGTTTCCATGATGAAGGTGCCAATGTGGCAATGCAGTCCATTCAGAATCAGTTTGCCGCCTTGCTTGATGCGCTTCACGGCTTCCAGCGCCTGCCCGGTTTCCAAGTTGAAACCAAAACGCGACCATTGCGGGTAAATGCCCGAGTCCAGGTTCAGGCGGATACCCACCTGCACCTGGCGTTTGAGTTTTCGGGCGATTTGTTCGAGGTCGTAGATTTCGTCCAAGTGATCCACGTTGATCATCGCGCCTTCCTTGGCGGCGGTTTCCAGGGCGGCCAGCGATTTGTGCGGGCCGTTGAAGATGATCTTCTCGCCGGGAATGCCGAACGCGCGGGCTTTCTGGTATTCCATCTCGGACACCACCTCGGCAATGGACCCTTGCTGGTGCATGACGGCGCAGATGGCGCTGAGGTAATTGGTCTTATAGGACCAGCCCATGACCACGTTCGGGTAACGGGTGGAAAACGCCGTATGCATCTGCCGGTGCTTCTGGCGGAGAGTCCGCTCCGAATACACGAACAGCGGCGAACCGTATTTGGCGACCAGGTCGTCAATGGTAACGCCATCAATGTCCGCGCGCACCTTGCGGGCATAGGCGGGGCTGCGCCCGAACTTGTTCATCAGTCCGGTCTGCAGTTTTCTAATGATGGGTTTTTCGTAGATTTTTTTCATGGTACTTCTCCATTGGTAACGATTTTTTGGAAGGCGGTCATGTCGGTGACCAACTCGTAGGTGTAGCGGATGAATAACTTGCCCGCCTCATACTCCGGCACAGGGGACACCGGCAGACCAAAGGCGCGGCGGACCAAGCGGGAGGGCAGATTGATGCCCACGCCCGTAGCAAAGTACGTCCAGGCCGGGAAACGCGGGTTGATTTCAATGAGGAATACTTCGTCGCCGTTGACGATGCATTCCAGTTCAAACGGCCCGCGCCACTTGAATTCGCGAATAAATTCCGCCACCGCCGCGAGCATTTTTTCGTTCTTCACGGTGACCCCGGTCCAGATTTTGCCCAGCGCGGTGATCGAGAGTTTTTTGATGCCAACCAGCCCAAGCGAGTTGCCCTCGCCATCGCCCAGCCCGACGACGTTCATTTCATCGCCCTTGACCACTTCCTGCACAATGATCGGGTAACCCCACTCCGCCACTAGGTCGTGATAGTGCGAAACGGCCTCGGCGGTGGTGTGGGACTTATAGGCTTTATAAAAACTGCCCTTGACCATCACCGGCAGACTGATTTCCTTGATCGCTTGCAGCAAGCCGTCCACGCTGTTCACCACCTTGGTTTTCGGGAGCGAGATGCTGATCTTCGAGGCGATGTCGTTGAGGTGGTCTTTGCCGCGCAGTTTGAATTGCTCCATGCCCGGCAGGAAGGTGCGAATGCCGTGGTCGGCCAGCGTCCGCGCGTTCTTGATGTAGAGCGGCAGCTCGGCGTCAAGATTCGGGATGACACAATCAAGGCCATGGCTTTCCTTGATATACAGCAACCGCTCGATGAACGCCGCCTCGCTGTGCGAGGGGTAAGGCAGGATAAAGGATTTGTCCACAACCCAATCCATGAAGATGCCCGGCTCCATTGCATCGTAGGCGAGCCCGACGATTTTCACCTTCAGGTCCGGGTCTTCCTTGAGGCTGCGCGCGACACCAATGCCGGGACCGGGATTGTCAATCGCGTTGATGCCGGAAACGCCGATGATGAGTTCTTTCATGGCACACCTCAAATCAGACAGAGTGATTTCAAGTTGCCGCGAAAGTCCGCCAGATCGCGCCGGGCGTCATCCAGGGACACTTCGTAGGTGTCGGTCAGTTTCTGCACAATGTCCTCGTCGCTTTTACCGTCGCGCAGACCATTGAGGATTTCCAAGCCAGTCTGGCTGACCTGAAAGCTGTCACCGGTGGCGGGATTGAAAACGAATCCTTCCGAGTTGATGGCCAGTTGAGAAAGCTTTTGCATAGGATGGGTTAGTGGATCGGATTGGGGTTGACCGTGAGGATATGAGAGCCGGGCAAGGGGTGTCCGAGCGCCTTGGAAGCGCCCATCCGGAGCCAGGTATTTTGCATGTTCACGGTTATTCTCATATCGTTCTGGCGTTAATATGCAACCTGATTGTTAAGAGAAAATTTGCTTATTCAGGGAAAATTGTTAAGAGATCGTTAATTTTTGCAGTTTTTGGGGTGTCCCCCCCCAAACGGGGAACGACGGAAAAAATGACCCGACGCGTGGTTGGGACATTCAACCGCTACGTAATCCCCCAAGCTCCAACCTTCAGTTGGATGTCAGCCGCACCGGCAGCAAAGAGGCTGATCACCGGCAGATATAATGAAACGCGCATGAATGCAGTGTTCAAAGGCAGCCTATTGGCTCTGGATGCGGTAGACCATTTGCTGGTTGGTTGCCGTGGCATCTTGAAGTTCCAGCAATCCGTTCGTGGTGGGCGTCACCGACATGATCACCGGCCAATTGCTCACCGGTGTGCCGCCGGAGATATCATTGGTGCCAAGCAGTTGGTAGGTGCGGTTGGTCTCGCCGTACACCTGCATGCTGAAGTTGGTTCCGGATACTCCCAGCAAAATATTTGTGATGTAGTATTGAACTCCGAGCGTCACTACTGCGCTGGTGACCGAACCATTCGCGTTGGTTACGACCACTCGGTAATTGCCAGCCTGATTGAGCCCAATATTGGTCACCGTCAGCGAAGCGGCCGTTTTTCCGGGCAGGGCATTGGTGGCATTGAAGTACCACTGGTATGCCGGCGCGGAACAATTGTACGCTAGGGCAACCTGCAAGCTCAAACCACCACCCTGCACCAAGTTGGTTGTGAGGGTCGGCAAATTAGTAGTAAAAGCTGGCAGATTGGGATCATGGACGGTCAGCCAAGCCACCTGGGAGGTGGCGGATCCATAGTTGTTGGTGACGATGACCTGATACGCCGCTGCATCCAGGCAGGCGGCATTCGTCAGGGACAGGATGGAATTGGTGGCATTGTTGACCAGGTTGCTATTGGCGTACCATTGATAAGTGAGTGGCGCAGTGCCGGTGGCAACCACGACCAAACTGGTATTATTGTTCAGGACCACCGTGGTATTGGTGGGTTGCACGGTGATCACCGGGGCATTATTCACCACCATGGCCACCACGGCCAGACGTCCGGTATTCAGACCGGAGGTATCCCAAACCAGGCTTTGGGCTGAGATGTCGGGTAGATTGGTAGCAGCAAACGCGCCGGTGATCGTGGTCGCCTGGAAGAGTTGGAAGGAATCACCCGCCGCAAGCGCGCTCATGCCTGAATTAGTGATAATTTCCAAGGTCCCCCCCAAGGTCAGTGTTGAGAGGCCGCGAATCAGATCATTGGTCAGAACGGATCCGGCCTTGCCAAGCTTTATCACATTGGTGCTGTTGGCAAGCAGGGTCAGGTAGTTACTGATGGTCAGCGTGCCAATACTGGTCCCCAATGCCAGCGTCCCGCCGGCATGGTTGGTCACGGCGCCGTTGATCTGACCGTACCCGCCCAGGGTGGCATTTGAGGCAATGGTGACGGTGGTGCTTCCCAAACCTCCGTTCACTGAGAGCGTCCCAGCACTGATCATGGTGGGCCCCGTGTAGGTGCTGATGTCCGTCAGCAGGAGTGCGCCGCTTCCCAGCTTGGTCAAACCGCCACCCGGGCTGGCTGCATCTTCCAACAGCGGCAGGGCGTTGGTTAGAGTGAAGGCGCTGGAGTCAATGATGGCACCGCCCGCCTGCACAAAAACCCCTGGATTGATCGCCGTGGCGTTGGTTGAGAAAATGGTGCGGTTGGTGCTTGCCGCAAGCGTACCGCCATTGAAGTTCAGTCGCGACCCGGTCCCGCCCAGATTGATGAAGGACACATTGGTCAGGAGGCCACCGGCAAACAGGGTGGCGTAATTGTTGGTGGTTCCGGTGGTGCCGCCGATGTTCAGATTTTGATTGCCCAGATTCCAAGTCGCGTTGGTGCTGCCGAAGGTCCCGCCTAGCGCGACAAAGTTATTGTTGGCGTTCGAGTACTGGCCAATGGTGCAGGTGGCACTGCTCAACAGTTGGCCGCCGTTGGTGACGAGCATGCTGTTGCCATACGCATTGGTGGCGGAGCCTACGTTGACCTGTCCGCTGTTCGTTGCGAGCACGAGGCCGCCCTGGCCAATCCACAGGCTGTTATTCGTGGCGCAGGGTGTCGTCACGGGGTCAAGGTTGCTTCCCCCCACATTCAAATAGCTGCCCATGTTCAAGGTGGATGGATTTCCGGCGCTGTCAGCCCCGGCGACCAGCCACCGGTTTGTCAACCCCTGGCGTCCCGCCCAGGAACTCCCGGCAGTAATGATCTGGCCGCCGTTGGTGACAATGATGGAGCTGTTCACACCGTAGGAGTAAAGCGCGCCCTGGTTGTTGCCAACGTTGGTGATCATGCCGCCATCCACCCGGCACCAGGAATTGGTGGATGTGGCAGTTCCGCCGATATAAACCCGGACTGCGCCTGCGTTCAGCAAGGATTTTCCGCCAGCCCCGTTGTCACCCGCCACCAGCAAACCGTTGCTGGTGGTTCCGGCTTGGCCGATGCTGAGAGAGATGTTGCCTGCTCCGGCGTATTGGCCGCAATACATCTGGCCGCCGTTGAGAATGCTCAGCAGGTTGTTTCCCGAGGTGCCCACGCCGCCGCTTCCAACATACAAGGCCATGTTGGTGGTGGAAACGGCCGGATTGCCAAGCCGCCAGACCGCATTGGAGTTCACCGTGACCACGGCGTTGGAAGCGCCATTGCCAATATAAGCGATGCCCCAAGTGCCATTGGTCTGAACCGAGGCGACATAATTGGTGCCGCCATTCATCGTCCAACTGCCATTGATATTCCATAAGGCATTGGAGGCGAGCGTCACATTGGCTGCGAGCGCCGTGGCTGCGTTTGAGGTCGTCAGCGTGCCTCCAAAAAAATTGAATGTCGAGTTGGTGGCGCCTCCCATGATGACATTAGTGGCCAGCAGGGTTTGAATATTCGCTGAGCCGCCCGAGAGTGTGAGCGTGGCGCTGGCCCCGGCGGTGGCACCCGCGTTCAGGGTTGCGGCGGGGGAGTTGATGGCCCCTCCGGCGGCAACGGTGAGAACGCCGGCATTGATGATGGTGTTGCCGGCATAGGTGTTGGTGTTGGCGAGGGTCAGTGTGCCGCTATTATTCTTGGTTAACCCGGAGGCGCCGGTGATGCCGCCGCTGCCGCTGAATGTATAATTTTTAACCGCGCCCACAGTGACGGATACCGGTGCGGGATTTCCCTGGATGTTGATGGACGGGGTGCTGGAGCCATTATCGTCAAACAACACATGGTCCGCATTGTTGAACACGGTGGCAAGCTGGCGCACGGTATTTGTCCAGTTTGCAGTAACGCCAATATCCCAAGCATTGGCCGTGCCGTCCCCTCTCCAAATTTGCGTGGCCACGCCCACACTGATGTTTTTGGTGCCGGAAAGAATGCTTCCCTGGGTCAGATTCGTAGCCGTGAGGCTAATGTTGCCGATGGTTTTCAGCGTGACATTGAACGTGCTGGATCCCCCGCTCAAGGCTGCGCTGGTGGGCAGCAGCGCGGCGGCATCGCTTGAGGTAAAGCCCACCGTGTCGCCGGAAGTCACCGGGTTCCAATATTGATCCACCGCATTGACCGTGACCGTAAAGGCATAGTTGGAGTCGGCTCCTAAGGAAGAGCCGGTCTGGCCGCTGGGCGTGCCGGGAGCGGCGGTTTCTCCGGGGACGAGCAGTTGCAACTTGGCGAACGCTCCCGGTTGAACCAGAACGCTGCTGAAGGTCCCACTTTTGAGATTTGCATCCATGGCGGTGAGGGTGATGGTTTCAGCCTTGTTATCCTTGCAGGTGATGGTGAAGGTGCCGGAAGAAAGTTGTTTGGAGTTGTCGCCAAACGTCCCATCGTCGTTGCTGTCATACTGCGCACTGCCGGAACTGCTCATGGTGACGATGGTGGAACTGTCATTGACCAGGTTACCGTCGACATCCTTGGCAGTGACGGTCACGCTGAAAGTGCCGCCTGCCAGTTGGGGGGTGGCGGCTGTCACATCATAATGGTCAATGGCCGTGGGCGTGGTGATGGCCAGCACCACGTTGGTGCCAATCACCTGAACGATGGCCGTGTACCCGGAACCGATTGCAGTGCCGGAAACTGTAAAGACGCCATTACTGGTGATGTTGCCGCCCACTTGCTGAATAACCGGGTAAACACCGGGATTCAGCGGAACCGAGCTATTGACGGTAAAGGCATTGCCATCCAGCACGAGCGTACCCTGTGAGATGGACAGCGCCGGGTGCGAGCCGTCGTAATTCAAGGTGATGGATTGTGAGCCAAGGCTGACCGTGCCCGAGGCATTGCCCTTGATGGTGGTGGCACTGGCGGTGCCGCTGGCGGTTAGCGTGGCCGAGGCCGGTATTGTGTATGCGGAAATCGCGGAGACATCCAGGGTGGCTCCGGCAGCGATACTGATGTTGGTGGAATTATTGATGGCGGCACCGGATCTCAGCGCCAGGGTGCCGACATTGATCCAGGTGGTCCCGCTGTGGGTGTTGGCCCCGGAAAGCGCCAGGGTGCCAGCCCCGAGCTTGGTCAGACCGCCGCCAAGGCTGTTGGGATCTTCCGTCAGGGGCAACTGATTGGTGACCGCATAACTCACCGAATCAATGATGGCCCCACCGGACTGCACAAAATTGGTGGCCGTCGCGTTGGTGGCCGCGATCAGGTACCCATTCCCACCGGCGGCCAGCGTGCCGCCGTTGAAATTCAACGCGGAATTGACGCCCCCCAAGATGACCGAGGATAGGTTTGTGAGCACCCCACCGGCAAGCAAGGTCACGGAGTTATTCGTGGCGGCGACGTTGTTGCCAATGACCATATTTTGACTGCTGTTGAGCCGCCACAGGGAAGTGCCGGTACCACCGCCGATGGTCGCCGAATTACCATTGCAACCATTCAAGAGTCCCACCGTGGCAGAGCCGGTGTTATAGACCAGGCCGCCATTGGTGATCATGAACGCATTGCCCACGCAGTTACTGTCCAAGGTTGCATGTATTCCGCCTATGTTATTCTAATTTGCTTTCAAGTTGAGACTAACAATCCATGGCCATGCTGTCA
>JBAXGN010000199.1 GCA_037139415.1 Verrucomicrobiota bacterium
TACCTCAAACTCCAAATCGCCGCTTGAACAAAGTTACTCTCCGGTCACACACCCTGTCGGGCGTGAATGGGAATTCATGCTGGGGGATGGGTAAAAGATATTTGGTGCGGCGCATGGTTAGTTGATTGTTGAAGGTTGATGGTTGAGAGTCATTCAGGCGGGCATGGCATCGGATACGAGTTCAAGGCGGCGGTCGTGGCTGATGGCTTGGGCCAAGGATTCGGCTTTGGCAAAGGAGAACACCCGGTAAACACGGCCCACGGGTTCGGCTTCGGTATCGCCAACATACACGTGCCACACGGGGATTTCTTCACCTTCACGGTCCTGCTCGGGTTCGGGACCATCAAAGAAGACACCGCGCCACGCGGGTGCAGTGCCAGTGGTAGCAGTAGCAGCAGAAGAAGTATTAGAGAGCGACTGTTTGGGATGGCTCTGGAGCCCTGCACTCAGGTTAGGCTTGCCACTTGGGTTTTGGAGTTTGGTTTTCATGGTCTTTTTTTTAGCTGCCGTTTGGTCTGGTCTATCGCCCTGCACCGAAACAGCCCGCGCGCCGGGGCGGCCGGTGGGAGTGATCTTCAGAGGGCACCACCTGCGTTGGCCCCCCGGCGAGTAAGCGGGCCGGAAAGGGCGATAAACCAGACCTTCCCAGCAGCTAAAAGGACCTGAAAACCAACCGGGATCTCCAAAACCCGTCTGGCAAGCCAGCGAAGCAGGGATAGAGGGGGCAGCAAACAGTGATCGGTAAACTGTGATCGGTAATTAAGTCCGGAGGGGAATAGGGGATTTTGCAGAAAAATGGGGGCTGGACATGGCAGCGGGGATAAGTCACCAGTGAACAGTAATCAGTTATCAGTTATCAGAAAAAAGGGAATGGGGACTGGGCAAATGGGGGAATGAAAAAGCCCGCAAACCGTGAAGGTTTGCGGGCGAAATTTTGAGGAAATAAATGGGCTACTGCTCGGCTAGTGGTTTGGTTAGAATGTTTACCGCGACAGAATTTAGGTCGTCCGCAAAGGTATCAATGGTCGCGGGGCGGGGTGGAATTTCTTTCTTATACACCACCTCGGCCATGACAAAGCCGGGATTGAGAAGCCATTCAGGGTGATTTTTACGGACATACCGATTCCAAATCAAAGTGGTGTAACCATCCATGCCAAAGCTGGCGACAAAACGGCACGGGACAGCGTGAGTGTTTTCAAATGCGGGGAGGTTATCCACATTGACCAGGAATGCGACCGTGGAAAAAACGCCTTTTTCGGGTTTCGTTAATGCAGTCACATGTTTTTGAATAAAAGCCTGCCCATTAGGATGGCTTCGAGCCGAATTCACGAAAAACTCGAGGAATCCCCATTTGTCCGGGTCATGAGCAAGGAGGTCGAGCGCCTCTGGTTTCAACTGAATATGCCTGCGGGAACACCGCTTAAAATACCTGAACAACTGATTGAAGATCAATTTTTCGAGTTCGTTTTGGGAGTCACAAATGATTTTGTGAGTCGGATTGTCGGATTCCCGATCCGACAAAGGTGGCCGGGTGGGAAGGACCAGCATGTCCTGGGCGCTGAACTTCGGGAACTCACCCAGGGTGCGCTCGTCATCAGGGTAAAAATGAATGGTGGTGCCAAAATCATAACTTGAAGAAGGCAAAGAAGCGGTGAGTTCTGAAAACGCGATGCCGTCCCGGCCCTGGAAAAATTTAGGCTCATCATCAGGACCGGCATTGGAGTACGTAATACGATAGTAACAGCCTTTTTGAGGCTGTTTCGCAGAGGCAATTGGTGTACGTTTTGGCTTCATTCGGAGGCAGTTTAAAAGATCATGGAAAAGAGCGCCACAAAAAAAGCTGCCCGCCGAAAAACATGAGTTTCGGCGGCAAAATAAGTTTTCAAACAAAATAATATTCTGAAATAAAAAATAATTTTCGGCATAAAATAAATTTTGTTTATAAATTGTAACTGGTTGTTACATTCGTGAAAATAGTTATTTACAAACTTGTTTCTTTTGGGTTAAATCTCATGAAGCAACAAAAGCTCACCGAAAAATTCGGGTGAGTTGTTGTGTTGCAAAACGAAGAAGATACATATGAGTGTGTGTTTATCATATAGTCTTTGTAACCTGTGTAGGCCGGGCGTGCAATCCCGCCACCCACAGATCAGTTCTAAACTCCGGTTGCCGCGCTTGCGGCCGAGCCGGGCCTTCGCTGCCAAGAGGAAGGGCAGCAAGGCCTTACCTTTAGCTATCCTCCAACTTATATAATAGCGTCATGACAAGCAAACAAGCCAGTCACTTTAAGTCCGTCGGTTCAAAAAAAACACCCCAATGCATTGCCGGGAAATCGGCAATTGGGCAGCACTGGGTGTGGATAATGACGTGTACCGGCCAGGGGACCGCCAGGTCTCCGTCTGGATAACGCTCATTCGGGTATAGTAGCGAGGGGATTGCGTAGATAGCGCAGGGAAATGGTTTCGGCGGTGCCACGGCACCGCGCGGGTGGGCTGTTGCGTTCGCGATACGCAGTCAGGGGCGAGCTATGCACCGGTAAGGCCATAGATACCGGCGCAACTGGGATGTAGTGACTGGCCTGTTTGGACCAACCAAGAGCCAAATGGGCGGGAGCTTCCATCATGACGGGGATACCAATCCCGTGGAAGTACCGGATGTGAAATCCGGAAGTCAGGCTATTACCGTATCGGTCTCCGAAGACATAGTCCTTGCTCAACTTTTCCTGGAAAACCTCCACAAGTACATGCAAGCAGCACCGTTACTGGCCTTCAATGAAACGCGTAAGCACTTGAATAACAATGGAAAAGCGCATTTGATCGGCAAACTTAAAACCATCACTGATAAATACACAAAAAATATGAACCACCAACCCAACCCGGCTAATAACGCCACGAAAAATGAAGTTAGATTTTTATACCGAAACATGGGAAGCCATTATGATGTCATTTTCAACGAGGGCCCACGGTTTACGATTACCAACATCATCGGAGCCAGATATATTGACTACCTGCTCCACCACCCGAACGAAATCATAGAGGCGCTTGAACTGGAACATCAATTCAGCGCAGACAAAGAGCAAACCCGGACCAAAGACAGCATTCAAACCGCTATGGATAAAACCGCCATCAATGATACCAAGAACGAAATAAAAATCCACGAGGCCGAATTAGCCGTGGCCAAGGAGGGAGAAAACATGGCAAAGGTACGCCGGCTGAAAGGAGAAATTGAGGCCCTGAAAAAGGCGCTTAAGAGTAAAGCCGGGATCAGCGGCGACAGCGGGGAACGTGCCCGCAACAATGTGAGCAAAGCAATTAACCGTGTGCTAAAGCAACTCCGGAAGGGAAACCCATACCAAAAAGTATTTGCTCAACACTTGGGACAGTACATCAGCCTGGGGTATGAAATCAGGTACAGCCAGGGACCAAACGACGTTTGGGAATAATTTTTAAATTTGGGACGCCATAAGTCCCAATTGGGACGCCTCAGTTCCCGCCACTCATGCGAAGGCGTGAGTGGCGGTTCTTTTTTTTGGAGCCACGCAGCGCTCAACGAAAACTGAAAAAACAGGAACTATTATGACTACGAATGAACTGATCGTAAAGCTGCTGGAAGCGACCCCGGATGAACAGGCGGCCATTGCCGTTTACCTGACGCGGGAATCAAACGTTGAAAAGCCGGAGAAATCAGCCCTGGTGGGCGCCGTCATGGACCAGGCGAAGAAAGCCTTGGGGGTTCCGGCACCGACCGTGTGGCGGATGATCCAGGACGGGCGGTTGAAACAGGTGGAAATTCTGCCGGGGTCGTACCTGGTGGTACGGGAGGTGCCCGTGACAACCAGAACGTCTGCGGAGGGGAAATAGCATGGGCACGCCCAACTTATCGGATGAGGAATACCTGACCAAAAAGGAGTTGAGCTATCGGCTCAAGATCGGGGAACGCACCCTCGACCGGTGGATGCGCGAGGGCCAGGTGAAGCGGCATAAGTTCAACTCGAAGCTGATCCGTTTCCGCTGGAGCGAGGTCGTGAAGCATCTGGAAAGCATGGAGGCGAAAAGTCAGAGGCCGCGCGCGGCAGGCAACCCATCACACTAAACCCAAGAAATACGAATACGATTATGAACAATGAAACTACACGCTTGGCGATTGATCCGGGAATGTCGGGCGGCATTGCCGTCCGCCAAATGGGAAAGGTGATCCAATACCCGATGCCGCCAACGCAGGGGGATTTGCTGGAGATCCTGCGCGAAATCAAAACGGCCGCCGACCGGGAGGGCATTGAGATGGTTTGCCTGCTGGAGGAGGTCAGCGGGTATGCCGGTAAAGCGCAGCCCGGATCGGCCATGTTCCGGTTCGGGGAGAATTACGGATTCCTCAAGGGGGTCATCCAGACCCTCAACATCAAGCTGGTGCTGGTGCGCCCGCAGGCGTGGCAAAAGGCGTTCAGCCTGGGGACCGCCTCCGCCTGCGCCAGCAAGACGGAATGGAAAAACAAGCTGAAGGCGGAAGCGCAACGGCGCTTTCCGCATCTGGGGGTGACGATGAAAACGGCGGATGCGCTGCTGATGCTGGAGTATGCGGAGAGGGAGCTGCCGTCAGTGAACAGTCAACAGTAATCAGGAAACAGTGATCAGTGAACAGTAATCGCGATAGCCAAAGGCAAATGACAGAGAGCTGAGAATTGAAAAGAATTTCCGCCAGTCCGCATGGGCTGGCGGGGAAAACAACAAAGAACAAATACAACAACAGAAAGGTTAGAATCATGAAGATTGCGTTTAACAGTGGGAACTTTGAAGCCTGCCCGGAATTCACCGGCAAGGCCGTGTGTGTGGATGCGACACCGCTGCGCAAGCAGCAGAGTCAATTCGGCGAGCGGGATGTGTTCAAGCTCGTGTTTGAGGTGGATGCGGAACGGGATGATGGCAGCCGGTTCTGCGTGTGGTCGCGTTACTTCACGCCCTCGCTGAATGAGAAGGCGAATTTGCGCAAGTTTGTGCGGGGCTGGTTCGGGCGGGACTTGACGAAAGCGGAATTGGAGGATTTCGACACGGAATCCCTGATCGGCAAACCCGCGCAACTGGTGGTGGTGCATGAGCACAAGGATGGCGAGACCTACGCCAACATCGTGGCCTGCACGCCGGATAAAAGCGGCGCGCCGCTGCAACCCACGGGGAAATTTGTGCGGGCCAAGGATCGGCAGGCAGGGCCTGCTGCCAATGGCGCTGGCGCGCACGGCCAGAACGACACCTCACCCCGGCCCTCTCCCCAGAGCGGAGAGGGAGTGGGCGGCGGATACCGCCGGGCGGAGCAGCCGGTGAGCAATGGTGAGACGGATCACGCGGCGGTGAAGATCCATGTGGGCAAGTGCAAGGGGTTGGAACTGCGGGACCTCGCACCGGACCAGGTCAAGGCGTTGATCGGGCATTGGCTGCCGACGGCGAAGGCGAATGCCAAGCCGACGGCGGATGATCGGCGGCTGATGGCCGCGCTGGAGTGGTGGGACTTGTCCCAAAACGAGGACAATATGCCGTTTTGAGCAAAGGCTGATGGACCTTAACAAAAACACTGACGCGAATGGACAAAATCCAAAGACCCCTCACCCGGCGCTGCGCGCCACCCTCTCCCCGCTCGCGGGGCGAGGGAGGGTTTCTTTGGAATCAGTACCCAGGGCGGCACTCGTGCCTCGTTTGCCCTGGGCTGGTATGCGCTTGCCCCTTTGGGGCGGCAATTTGAGCCTTCTTACGTCGGCTGCTACAAAACAAGAAAGGATGCATTATGATTTTAATTGAACGACAGGCGCCGAGTCATTGGTATTTGCGGGACGGGCGACCGTTCCACGAGATCGGGAAAAAGGACGGCTCGGGCAACCGGGCGGTCAACGTGGCCGATGCGCGCAAGGTGCTGGCGCTGCCCAGCGTGACGAATGTGCTGGGGGTACTCGCCAAGCCGGGGCTGGAAGCGTGGAAGATTGAACAGGGCATCCTGGCGGCGCTCACCCTGCCGCGCCGACCAGATGAATCGCTGGATGCGTTCGCGCATCGGGTGGTGATTGATATGGGCGAGCAGGTGGAAAAGGCGTCAAATTTTGGCACCGCCATCCACAACGCCTGCGAGGTGTACGCGGTGAACAAGGAAACCACCACGGATGAAAAGCTGCTGCCGTTCCTCACCGCGTGGCGCAAGTGGTTTGATGAAAACGTGGAGCGGATTGATTGCGTGGAACAGGTGTTTGTGAACCTGGAACACGGATACGCCGGACGGGTGGATATGCTGGCGAAGCTCAAAAATATCGGCTGGGCGGTGGTGGATTTCAAGACGCAAAAGATCAAGCGGAACGCCAAGGGCGAACCCAAGCCGATGTTTTATGAAGTCTGGCCGCTGCAGTTGGCGGCCTACCAAAAGGCGGTGGCCGCTTCCACGGCCAAGAACATCACGGCCCTGGTCAGCGTGGTCATCGACAGTATCGAGCCAGGCCCGGTGCATGTGCGGGTGTGGGATACGATGGAACTGAAAACCAGAAGTCTCATCCGGCAAGGCGGGGTGGTGGACTTCTACTTCCGGCAGTTTCTGGTGGCGGCGGAATCGTGGAAATACATAAAGGATTATGATCCCAATGGGGAAATTCAAAACCTGAGTACCGAAAAGGAAATTCCACAGTGCGAAAGACCGGCGCTGAATTGAGACCGGGGAATTTTTGCCCGCGAATCACGCGAATGGGGAAAAGACACCAATGACATTAATGACATCAAGGATCGTAGGACGTACACGGACAAGGATGAACAAAGGGAAAATGGGCGGTTCCGTGGATCGTGGCGCTCATTTTCCCCCAGCCGCCCTCTGGGAGAATACAAGGGTGCCTTGCCCTGCGCCTTTACCAGCCCTCACGGTTTACCGGCAGGCGTCCCCACATACACCAAAAAAAACGCCTGACACATGAGCAGACGGGATACCACCACGCATCCCGCATGTCTGTGTTCGAGGTGATGGTAAAAAAATGAATGGAAATGTCAAATGGAAGAGATGGGAAAAAAGAAAAAGGCGGGGCCGTGGATATCGGCGCGTGAATCCCCGACCGCCTGTTCGGGGAAAAGGAGGGGCTTATGCCCCGCGCCTTTACCAGCTCTCACGGCTTACCGGCAGGCGATGCCCTACGTTAAAACACCGCCTGACACAGGAGCAGACGGGAAACGGTGATTAACCCGCATGTCTGTGTTCGCGAGCAATGGTAGAAAATCGAATGGAAATGTCAAATGATGAAAAGTTTGTGGAGTAATTATGAAGCGACGGCGGAGACGGCGCTGTGCCCGGAAAACCGGTTTATGGCGGCGGCTCTGAGTGGACGGAATTGCCTGTTGACCGGCATGGCCGGCACCGGCAAGACCACGCTAATCAAATCGTTCATCGCCTCGGCACCGCAACGGGTGAGCATCACGGCCCCCACGGGGGTGGCGGCGTTGAATGCCGGGGGCATGACGCTGCATCGGTTCTGCGGCATGATGCTCGGCCCGCAAGCGGGCCAGAGCAATGAGGCCTATTTCGAGGTACTGCGCCGGGACAACCGGCGCAGCATCCTGGCGGGGTTCAACCGGGTGCGCCACTGCGAGACGCTCATCGTTGACGAAATTTCCATGCTGCCGGGTCGGCAATTCGACTTCGTCGAATTCCTGTTCCGCCGCCTGCGCGGGAATGATGCGCCGTTTGGCGGCGTGCAGGTGATCGCCGTGGGGGATTTTCTGCAACTGCCGCCGGTGCGCACGGATGAACGCGCGGCGTATGATTGGGCGTTCCTGACGCCTGCCTGGCAGGCGGCGGGGTTCAAGACCATCCTGCTGGAAACGGTGCGGCGGCAGGAGGAAGCAGCGTTTGTGTCTGCACTGGGGAAGTTCCGCCAGGGAAAGGTGTGGGGCGACACGGCCAAGTTGCTGCAAGCGCGGGTGCGCCACTTCCCGCCGTCGAATCTGACCCGGCTCTACACCCATAACGTGCAGGTGGATAAATGGAATGAATTTCAGCTTGGGGAGCTGCCTGGCGACATGGTGGTGCTGGTGGCGGAACAAACGGGGCCGGAACTGCAACGGACGTTCCTGATGAAAAATCTGCTGACGCCTGAAACGCTGCGGTTGAAACCGGGGGCCATGGTGATGTTCACGATCAACCGGAATGAGCCGGGCCGCATGACGCCCCTGTTTGTGAACGGACAGGTCGGCATGGTGATTGAATGCGGATTGCGGAATGCGGATTGCGGAAGTGTCAAAGTCCAATTGGCGAATGGGGAAATCCTCTCGGTCGAGCCGTTCACGTGGCGGTATGATGCGAATGATCCGGAATCGGCCACGTTCAAGCAATACCCGCTGCGGCTGGCGTGGGCGATGACCATCCATAAATCCCAGGGGCTGACGCTGGATGCGGCGTATTTGGACATCCGGGCGGCGCGGGAACCGGGGCAAGCCTACGTGGCGGTGTCCAGGGTGCGCAGTCTGGCGGGATTGAATTTTAAAGAATGGTTCAAGGGCGTGCATGTATCGCCCCAGGCCATTGAGTTCTACGAAAACACAAAAAACTGAAAGGAGAATTGAATATGAATGAACGAGCAAAAAAAACAGGTGTCGCCATGAGAAAGTATGACGTGAAATTTTATCAAATGGAATGGAGCGTGTTTGGGCAAGTAACGCTGATACGAGTTGGGGTAGGTGAGGATGGGATTATCTGGGTGGAACCCGACGGCCTGGGGGCGCGGCCGGAAGACATTGCTCCGAGGAAATTCAACGGGCCGGCGGCCCTGATTAATATCCAAGAGAACAGGATTTACATCAACGCCCGCGCCCTGGTGGAGTTGCAGGCCGTGCCGGAGAATCGCGAAGCCATGCGCGTCTGCATGAGCCGACTGGAAAAGCTTTTGAAAGAAAAACAACTGCTACCTAACCATGTCAACGTACAAAACAATTGAGGCGCTGCTGGGCGCGGATGCGTTCCTAGTGCCGTGTGAGTGGGGGACGAAAAAGCCGCTCGTGACGTATGTCGAGCGGCCTTTTGAGGGGACCAAGTCCGCCGCCTATCGCACTCTGTTCGACAACCCGGAAACGAATATCGCCGTTTACCTGGGCGCGGCCTCGGGCGGACTCTGCGCGATTGACTTTGACCGGGATGAAGACCTGGCGGCGTTCATGGCCGTGAACCCGAAAATGGAGTACACCACGCAATCGCGCGGGAGCCGGGGCGGGATGGTTTGGATCCGCATAAAGAAAAGGATGAAGGATGAAGGCAAAATGATGAATGCCGACACCTCACCCCAGCCCTCTCCCCAGAGCGGAGAGGGAGGGGATTACCCGGAGAGTTGCACGACGGCGCATTTTGAGTGGCGGGCGGACAAGCGGCTTTCGACGATTTATGGGCGGCATCCCAAAGGGATGGATTATCAACTGGTAGTGGACCAGCCGCCGCTGGCCATCGAGTTCAAGGAACTCGTTTGGCCGGACGGGTGGGAGCTACCGTGGGAACATGCGGAAGAGAAACGGCTGAAGGAATTGTACGGGGAGCCATTCTACACCACCGACAAAGGGGCCGTCACCGGCATCAATGAGGCGTATTGGGCGGGCCTGCACGCGGCGGAAAATGAGCTGCTGTTCGAGCCGGATGAAGAGTGCTTTTACGGGTATGCCCCGGCGACCGGTCTTTACCAGGTGGAATCGCAGGATTTGATCCGCAATAAGATTTCGTGCCGGATGCTGGAAGCCTCACGACAGGCGAACGTGTTCGACCTGGAGAAACGACGCACCGCGAAAACGCTCAACAGCGTGATTATGCACTTGCGCGGGATCGCCGAACGCCGCAAGGCGTTCGCGGAACCGCGCAAGGCCATCCACCTGGCCAACGGGGTGGTGGTCTTCAACGGCAGCGAAGCGGAGTTGCGGCCGTTCGCGCCGGAGTTCCGCTCGCGGAACCGCTCGCCAATCGCGTTCGACCCGGACGCGAAGTGCGAGCGGTTCCTGAATGAGCTGCTTGAGCCGGCGGTGCATCCGGAGGATGCGGAGCTGCTGCAGAAATTTGCGGGGATGCTGCTGCTCGGGAACAACCGCGCCCAGCGGTTGTTGATCCTGGATGGCGAGGCCGGGCGCGGCAAAACCCAGTTCGCCAATGTGATGCAGGGGTTGGTGGGCATGGCGAACGCGACCCAGCTCCGCACCAAACACCTGGCAGAACGGTTTGAACTGTATCGGTATATCAAGAAAACGCTGCTGGTGGGAGTGGATGTGGATGCCGATTTCCTGAGCACCAAGGGGGCCGCGGTGCTCAAAGGGCTGGTCGGCGGTGACTGGTTCGACGCCGAACAGAAGGGCGGCACCGGCAGTTACCAAATGCAGGGGGTGTTCAATTGCCTGATCACGTCGAACTCGCGGCTGCGCGTGCGGCTGCAAGGGGACGTGGGGGCATGGCGCCGACGGCTCTGCATCGTGCGCTATGAAGCGCCGCCACCAACCAAAAAGATCAATGACTTTGGGGCGTACCTGATCCGCACCGAAGGGAGCGGCATCCTGAATTGGGCGCTGCTCGGCGCGCAAAAGGTGCTGACCGAAATCCCCGACGATGGCGGGGATTTCCAGATGACGCCCCGCCAGCGGGACGTGGTGAACTCCCTGCTGGCCGAAAGCGAGAGCTTGCGGCATTTCCTCCAGGACCGCGTCACGGCGGACACGTACGGGGATATGACGGTGACGGAGCTGATTGAGGCGTACGCGGCCTACTGCCCGGAACGGCGGTGGGAACCGCTGCCGGTGACCGAGGTGCAGAATAAACTCGAGGGGCTGATGTTGGAGCTATTCGGGGTGATGAAATGCCACAGCATCGAGCGGAATGGCAAAAACCAGCGCGGCTTCAGCCGCGTGAAATTCAAGGAGGACGGCGCGGCATGAGCCTGATCCTGGCCAAGCTGAAAAAGGTGGTCACGTTGGAAGGCGGCTTGCAGCGCGCCCAGTGCCCGGCCTGTGCCGAAGCCGGACAGGATAAAACCGGGAACCACCTGCGGATTTATCCGGATGGGAAATTCGGATGCTGCGTGTACCCCGGCGACCGGGAACACCGCAAACGGATTTATGCCCTGACCGGCGACCGCAAGCCGCTCGGCATCCGGGTGAAAGTAGCGGCTCGAAAAGACGGCGCAGTGCAAACCGGCATCCTGGGGCGAATTAACCAGGCACTTGCCAGTTTGGCAGTCAGGGACGCTAGGGACGGGGTAACGAATATCCAAAACGAGGAATGCAAAATGAAGCATGGCAGCAAAACGGGCACTGGGGATCTTTTTGACAAATCAGGGACGCTAGGGACGCCTTTCTCTTATCCTTGCGTGTATATAGAAAAAAATCCTAAACACATATACACGTATAAGGATTTTTGCAAAGGCGTCCCTAGCGTCCCTGGCGGGAATGTGGAAATGGATTCGCAAAGGGGCGTCCCTAGCGTCCCTGAGGCAAAAGCAGGGAGGCTGCCTTACCTGACGCCGGATGGAACTTTGGTGATCCCGTTTGATTGTCCGGAGCGGTATCACTGGTGGAAAAGCGGGCAAAGTGTGGTTGAAACCATCGCCGAATTACTGGCGACTGGGAAATACAACGAAATCGACAGAGTAAAACTAAAGGAAAATTATGGGTATGGAATTTGAACAATTGCCGAAGGAAAGCGCTAAAGCGTTTGCGGCGTTCAGTTTGTATCTGAACATGGGGGCGCAACGGTCCACGCAAGCGGTGGCCAAACAATTAGCGAAGAGTGAGCAACTTATCCGGCGATGGTCGGCCAGGTATGGTTGGACGGCGAGGGTGCAGGCGCATGGGGCGCATTTGGCGATGGTGGAGCGGCAGGCCACGGAGGTCGCCGCGCGAAGCAAGGCGGCGGAGTGGCTGGCGCGGCAGGTGGAGCATCGGGAGGAGGAATGGCGGATCCGGAATGAGTTGGTGGAGGCGGGGCGCGAAGCGCTGCGCCGTTGGAAGGAGAACCCGCAGCGATGCGGGTCGCTGGAAGGGATCGCCCGGATGTTGGAACTGGCCAGCAAGCTGGGGCGGCTGGCCAGCGGGATGCCGACAGACCATACGGAGGTGACGGGCGAGATTACCGTGACGGTGGATGTGGAATGGGAAATGGCGCTGAAAAAAGTGTACGGCAAGGAGCCGCCTGCCAAGATCATTGACGTGGATGCCGCCAGTAAACAGTAAACAGTGAGCAGTAAAGGAGGAAAAACGATGAAAATGGATGAACGGGAAGAGTTTTTGGAGAGGGCCCTGCTGGCGGGGTGTACCGAGGAGCAGATGCGGAATTTCGTGGCGGCCAAGGTGTACTTGCAACCCCGGCAGTTGGCGGCGAGCGCGGCGGCCCGGGCGTGCGACCGGGCCAACGGGCCGACGGCGGTCGGCTATGGCGGCGCCCGTGGCGGCGGCAAGTCGCACTGGCTGCTGGCCCAGATGGGGGTGGACGACTGCCAGCGGGTGCCGGGGTTGAAATGTCTGCTGCTCCGCAAGGTTGGCAAGGCCAACGTGGAGCATTTCGAGGATCTGCGGCAGCGGATTTATTCCAAGCTCAAGCATGATTTCTCGGCGCACCGGGGCTTGCTGACCTTTGCGAATGGGTCCCGCATCATTGCGGGACACTTCCAGGCGGAGAAGGACATTGATGCGTACCTGGGGCTGGAATACGACGTGATCGGCATCGAGGAGGCGACCACGCTATCGCACCGGAAGCATCAGGACATCACAACCTGCTGCCGGTCGTCCAAGGTGCTGATTGACGGGAGCCACTGGCATCCCCGGATTTATTCCACCTCCAATCCCGGCGGGATTGGACATGGTTGGTATCGCAAAAAATTCATCGAGCCGTACCTGGCCGGAAGGGAGACGGATACGCGGTACGTGCCGGCCAAGGTGGATGACAACCAGTACAACAACCCGGAATATCGGAAGATATTGGAAGGGTTGTCTGGCTGGCAGAAAAAGGCCTGGCTGGATGGGGATTGGGATATTGCCGCTGGGCAGTTCTTCACCACCTTTCGCCGCGAGGCGCACGTCATCGAGGACTTCGATGATCGGCGCGCGGTGGAATGGTTTGCGGCGCTGGATTATGGGTTCACGCATTACACGGTCTGCCTGCTGGGATGCCGCGACGCGGACGGGAATGTGTTCATCGTAGATGAACATGCGGAGCGGCTTTGGCTGCCGCAGCGGCACGCGGCGGCGATCAAGGCGATGCTGGCACGCCACGGCGTGACCGTGGAGCGGTTGCGCCGGTTCGTGGCGGGGGCGGATGTGTTCAGCCGCCAGAGCGACGGCACGACCGTCGCAGCGCAGTATGCCCGCCAGGGCATCACGCTGCGCGTGGCGAACACGGACCGCGTCAATGGCTGGGCGGAAGTACTGCACCGACTGGGCGACATCGAGGCGGGGATCGCGCCGACGCTGTTTATTCATCGTCGGTGCGCCCGACTGGTGGAGACCATCCCGGCGCTACAGCATGATCCGAATCGCCCAGAGGATGTGCTGAAAGTGGATGCGGATGAGGATGGGAATGGCGGTGATGACGCCGCCGATGCGTTGCGGTATGCGGTGGCCAGCAAGTCGCGGGAGATCTGCGTCAGGAAATTGACAGGAGCCTAGAAATTGCGGAGTGCGGATTGCGGAATGGAGAATTTAATCGAACGCAGTGAGCTGACTTATTTTGACGCCACTTCGCCCCCGCCTAATTTCTCTAAACCAGCGCAGTGAGGGTTTGGCATGAGGGTGCTTGACCGCCTGGCGCGAGCACTGCGCCCGCCGCGGGGGGGTGTCTTCGGCGGGCTTAGCAGTGAGCGTGACAGGCGGGCACCGCAGTTGGGCACAAGGCGCAGTTATGTATCAATGTACCGGGCCGCCGGATGGTTTGGTGGGCGTGGCGGGAGGCGGCGGGGACCCAGCAACCGGGGGTCCTGCGCAGCGGGTGCCGGTGCTGGGGCGGCATTGAACATAACTGCTCTTGTGCCTGACAAGGGTAGCAGCCGGAATGCCAAGCCAGAACGGAGCGCGGTTGAAGCCGGCGGGGGCGTTCAACGTCAATGGGGCGCGGGGTCGCGATGCCAAGCCGTGTGGGCAATGCCCGGAACCGGCTTAAAAGGGCAACAGGGAAAGCCGGGGCCGGGGATTGCGCACAGGGCTGGCTGATATAGGGCGGCGAAGCAAGTTGTGCGGGCACACCAAAGCAGCATAGGCATTTGTCGGCAAGGGTGAAGGGGTGCCGTCAAATGACGCTGCGACGTGTGACCGCATATCTTGCGAGCCGGGCGGGAAATTCAAAAGGCATACGGGTTCGCGGGGGTCGTGACATTCTGCCTTGCACGCAATTCCCAGCATCGGCTTCATGGGGTAGCAGGGTAAGCCAGGGCTGGGTTTTGCGTGCAGGGCAGACAAATATTGGGGGCGGCAGTGATGATGTTCGCGCGCGAAATAGCGGATGTGCAGCTTACAGCCGCCGCGCGCGAACATGATCACGCCGCCGGGGTGCGTCCCGCCAGTCTCCCGTTGACTCGTAGCTGGAATGGAACGAAATGTAGCGTCGCGTGTAGCTTATGCGTCGCGAAATGGAGTGG
>JBAXGN010000200.1 GCA_037139415.1 Verrucomicrobiota bacterium
CGCAGCCATAATCTGCTGGCGACAGACAATATCTATTTACGGATAAGCACTAAGCAGCACCCCGAACACGTCCAGCGTGCCGCCATTGGTGATGACCGTGCCGCCCGCGGCAGAGCCAAGCGCGTTGCTATTAGCGGCAATCACCGTGCCACCTTGGATTACCACTGGACCGGTGAAATCGTTTGTGGTGTTGATGGTCAGAGACCCTCCGCCTTGTTTCAGCAAACCGGTGATCCCACTTATCTTGCCGGGCCCAACGAAGGAATACGCGTTGTTTTGGTTGCTAATTTGGATGGAACCAGGAAGCAAACTGCCGGTCAGGTTAATATTCGTGTTCAGCGTGGCACTGTCGTCGAAAATCACCGCATTACCGTTAAAATAGTTTACGGGTAAACTATTATTGCTCCAATTCGCCGAGGCATTGATGTCCCAATTCGTACTTGTGGCACCGGTCCAGATGGCCGGCGTGGCGTTGGTAATCAGCAGATCAATGGTTGAATTAGCGGCATTGTTGACCAAAGTCGCGCCTATCTCCGGTGGTAAAACATCCAGCACAAACGCGGCATAGCCATTGCCACCGATACTTCCCTCATACTTGATCAGCGGGAATTGCCCAACCACGGTGTTAAGCCCGGTCAAACTGACCGTCACCGTGCCGTTGGCGATAAGGTTTGTGACATAAGCCGCCGGGATGCCGGTATTGCCGAGATATCCGAAGTCAAATTTCAGGGTAGAGTTTCCGCCATTACCCAGCGTGATTGCAGCAGCATTCAAAGAGGTCCCCGGACTGGTAACGGTCACTCCCAGCGTGGTCCCATCCGCCGAGGCATAGCTGCCACCGCCAATATTGAAGGTCGAAACAATCAGGCCGCCCGTCGTCACCAAGGTTGCACCGGTGTACGTGTTGGTGCCAGTCAGTGTCAGCGTGCCCACGCCAAACTTGGTTAAACCGCCACTCCCACCCGCTGTCAAAGACTGTCCGATGGTGATATCGTAGCCCGCCGTATCAATGATGGCACCACCGTTTTGAATCGTCGTGGCCGTCACACCGGTGAAGAAGGTCGTTGCATTGAGGCCGGAGCTGGGGCGAAGCGTGCCGCCGTTCCAATTAAAATAGCCGCTGGCCGTATTCAGCGCTTGGCGAATTCTGGGAACCTCCAAAGTTCCACCATTGAAATTATAGGTACCCACACTGCCCGCAGTTGTACCAAAGACGATGCCTGCGGCGGTATTGACGGTGTTTTGGTATTTCACCGCACCACCCGATTGATTGAACACACTGATCGTATTGGCCGCATCGCCGAGATAGATCTGATTAAAATACTGATCCAAAAGCAACTGCCCCGAACTAATGTCAATTTGGTTGGTTCCCACCAGGTTGGCAGTATAGCCCAGCCGCAGATTCATATTGCCACCGAGAGTCCCAATCTGCAGCGTAGCACCGTTGGTGATCACTAAACGCACGGTTTCCCCGGCGTCCGCATAAAACCGGACGGCACCATCTTCATTGGTCCACGACACCCCATCCAAAATAAAAGCGCCTTTATAAAGACCCAGCAAACCACTTTGCCTGGCTGGTACGGAGGATTTGATATGCAAGTCATTTGAACCACGCTTGTCCACCTCTGTCCCGGCGTTGAAAAACGGTCCGTCCAGGATCAGATCACCTGCCGTGGTGTCCACGTTTAATACATAACCGTTACCGCCGATGAGGTTGACTTCATTGGTGATCACACGCGCACCACCAAAAGTCCCCAAGGTTGCCCCGGCGGCTGGAACTGTGACAGTCAACGGTCCAAATCCAGCGGCACCATCATTTCCTAATTGCAGCGTCCCCCCCACAAGCGTCGTCCCGCCAATGTGGCTGTTATTACCGTTCAACGCCAAGGTGCCACTGCCGGTTTTTTTCACTGCGAGCGCCCCAAAACTGTTTGAAATCGCACCGGCAAAAGCACCTGAACTATTGGCATTTCCCACCGTCAACACATTGGTGCCCGTCCCGGCTGAATTATCAATGACGCCGCTGCCGCTCAGCCCATTAACCGTTTCGTTAAAACCAGCCAAGTCCAGTTTTCCATTCAAGACCACATTGCCTTTACCGCTGCCATCTGGAATGACCTCGTTGGCTCCCAACTGAAACGTGCCGCCCAGAATCAGCGTATCTGCACTGTAACTGTTGGGGACCCCCACATTCAAAAGGCCGGTTCCATCCTTGATCACGCGGCCAGACCCACCGATGCCCGAACCACCCACGAAGGTGAAATTCTTCACGTTATTGCTAACCACCACGCCGCCCGGATATACCTCGGCGACGATGTTCGCAGTATTGGTTCCCGTCGCCGAATCCTCAAAACGCACGGACGCACCGTGTGTAAAAATGGTGGCTTGGGCGCTGAGCAGATCGTACCAATTGGCGGTCGTGGCGACGTCCCAATCCCCGGCCACCACCCCGTTGGTCTGACCTTGCCAATATATATTTGGCGCCAGAGTAATCACCAGGTCCACCGAACTGTTGGCGAGATTGTTGGAGAGAAAACCTTCGACGCCTATGGGAAGTGAATTGCTCAAAAAGGTCGCGTCGCTCAAACCGCTGGCCGCGCCATACTTGATCAGCGGGAATTGTCCCACCGAGAAACCCGCGCCGGTTATGTTGACGTAGAACGTGCCATTCACGGTAAGATTGGTGGCATGGATGACCGGGCTGGCTGGATTTCCAGACGCTCCAAGCGCGAAATCGTTTGTCCCGCCAATGCCACCGCCCAGCGTCAAGGCGGAGGTATTCAAACTGGAACCCGCCGCCGCCACGCTGATGCTCAATTCCGTATTATCCGCAACGGAGATCGCACCGCCTCCAGACTGAAGGGTGGAGAGGACAAGTTTCCCCGCAGTCAGTGTGGTGGGGCCAGTATAGGTGTTTGCCCCCCCAAGCGTGAGCGAGCCCAATCCGTTTTTGGTCAGTCCGCCGGTACCGCCTGCCAACAGCGCCTGCCGAATGACGATATCGAGTCCGTCCGTGTCAATCTGCGCCCCGCCATCTCGAATTCTTGCTTCGGTCAACCCTTCCAAAAAGGTTGCGGCAAATTGTGAAGAACTGGGCTTTAGCGTACCGCCATTAAAATAGAAAAAACCTTGTCCAAGATTTTGGAGAATCCTCGGAATTAACAGCGTGCCGCCGTTGAAATTATAAGTGCCCGAACTATTGGCGCTATTCCCTAGCAGCAAACCACCCGTAACCTGGTAATTGTTCGTGTACCGGACAATGCCGCCACTTTGATACACCACACCAATGGTGCCCGCCGTGTCCCCCACGATAACCTGTTGAAGCGTTTGGTCCAGGATCACTTGTCCCGAACTCAGGTGCAGTTCATTGGTCCCGGTTAAATTCGCCGTCCCGCCCAGTTTCAAGTTCGGCGAGGCGCCAAAAGTGCCGAGGCTCAGCCAACCGTTGTTCGTGATAACCAAGCGAGCCACGCCCCCATTGTCGGCTGTCAGCCGGAAACCATCGTTGGTGATGGTGATGGAACCACCGTCGAGAATGGTGTTGCCATTATACAGGTCAGCTCCCTTGGCCCAGTAATTCGAGCCTTTAAACCGAACATTGCCTGGGTTATATTTTCGATAAGGTGGATTGCCTGTGGCGGTACCGGTCACGGTATCGCCCGCCACCACTAATTCGGCCCCGGCAGCAACATCCCAGAGTTTCGGATTGGATAACAAAGTCAGGGGGATGGAAATGCTATTGGTTCCCACCTGGTTGGTAATGCCAGCCTTGACCGTCAGTGAATTGCCGTAAAATGCAAATCCGCCGTTGGTGAAAACGAGCCCGCTAATCGCCAAACTGGCAACGTTATTCGTCGTAATTTTTCGGGTCTGGGTTCCAAACACCAGGTAATCATTATTGGCAGGAACACCGCTGGCAGACCAATTGGCCGCCGTGTTCCAGTTGCCGTCGGTTCCGCCAGTCCAAGTTTTGGTGGCTGCACCCAGGGAAGCGGGGTGCGCCAAGGCAAGTGCTGCATAGACCGGCATGATGAACTTGAAAACCAACGAGTCATTGTATTGATAAGCATTCATAGTGATTTAGTAGAGATTAAGTGGATAATCAACCCTTCCTAGTAATATGACAAAAAATTAAACGTAATTCTGAATTCTAATTTTGATGTGCGTAAGTTTGGAAATTAATCCATCCAACTTGGAAGTGTAACCTTGGTTCTCCAAGCGGTGGTATCCCACTGACGGTGCCACTTCAAACTCCACAAGTTGCGCAACCGGGTGGCCTGCACCGATCCATCAAAAAAGAGCACGTTAATGCGGTTATCATGACGTGGAAACGCAAAGTGCTGCATTTCAAAACCCGCGTGACTTGACGGGTTTGAATAGTCATCCGGCTCCGGCGATGGGATATATCCAGCCGTCGCATCATATCGCGGGCCGCCGCCGCGCCAACGGGCATCGGCAAAGAGGGGAATCGTATCGGCAGCATCCAGCACATTCAAACTGCCCCAGTGCCAGGCCTGTTTGCGCCCTTGAATATCCTGCTGGGCATCGTAGGCCCAGTCATTCATGGCATAGCTGGCCAAGTCATTCGTAACCAAGGCGCTAGTTCCCATGATATAGGCGGTATCGGCACCGCCATATTGTTTCCCACTGCGCCGTTGCGTCGCATTCGGGCACAATAACAATTCGCTCCGGTCTTTATAATAGCCTCGCAGCGCATCCAACCAATCGCCGCGCGCCCAACTGACATCGGTTCCCTGCGGAAAATGATTCTCGTTGTCATCCGTATAGAGATGCCAGGTGATGCCCCATTGTTTCAGATTGGAAATGCAGGAAACCGCCCGCGCCTTGCGCTTGGCCTTGGCCAATGCCGGCAACAGCAGGCTGGCCAGTGTGGCAATGATCGCGATCACCACCAACAATTCAATAAGCGTGAAACCACGATGCGCGGGGCGTCGCGCAATCGGATATGCTATGGGATAACTCCGGCGTGAAGCACCCGGACCGGCAAAGGATAATTTCAGTTTCATAGGCACGTAACTCTCATTTTGAGCCATGGCTGATCAGGGAGTCATTCAGACTTCCCAACCGTTTGAGTTCTACGCGCCTCTGGAGAGGTAGCTACCAACCTTGCATGGCTTATTAATTTTGACTGGTCTCTGTTTTCGATCGCTATCTTGGTGAATCTATATTTGTCTCGGGACGCGCAGGAGCACTGCGCGTCCCGAAACTTATGTTTACAAAAGGCGCTTGATGCCGGCATCCACCAGATCTTCCACTTTATCAGAATCCGCGTTGACATCGGCAAACAGCCAGGACGACAAATAGCGTTCTGCCGAGGAAGGGACAATGACCACGATTTGTTTACCGGCGTTTTCCGGACGCTTGGCCACCTGCAAGGCGGCCCAGATTGCAGCACCACTCGAAATGCCCACCGGAATGCCATCCAGCCGGTTGACTTCCTTGCTGATCGGGCCAGAATCCTCCTCGCGAACCTTGATGATTTCATCAATGATCTTGGTATTAAGCACACCGGGCACAAAACCAGCGCCGATGCCCTGGATTTTATGTGGACCCGGTTGGCCCCCCGACAGCACCGGTGATCCGGCTGGTTCCACCGCGATGGCTTTGAAGCTGGGCTTGCGTTCCTTGATGACTTCGCTCACCCCGGTGATCGTGCCGCCGGTACCCACCCCGGATACCAGGAAATCGACTTTGCCATCCGTATCACGCCAAATTTCTTCCGCGGTCGTTTGGCGATGAATTTCCGGATTGGCGGGATTGGAAAATTGTTGCGGAATGAAGCTGTTGGGAATTTTGGCAGCCAGTTCTTCCGCTTTCGCGACCGCACCCTTCATGCCTTTCGGCCCTTCGGTAAGCACCAGCTTGGCCCCGAGTATTTTCAACAGCTTACGGCGTTCCAACGACATGGTTTCCGGCATGGTGAGGATCAAATCCAGGCCCCGGGCGGCCGCGATGAACGCCAGAGCGATGCCCGTGTTGCCGCTCGTGGGCTCAATCAGCACGGTGCCGGGTTTCAGTTTGCCGTCGCGTGCCGCGGCGTCAATCATCGCCAGCCCAATGCGGTCTTTAACACTCGAAAGCGGATTGAAGAATTCCAGCTTCAGCAGGATTTCCGCAATGGCGCCGTGTTTTTTTGCGGTCCGGTTGAGCCGGACCAGCGGGGTGTTGCCAATGGTTTCAGCAATATCATTATAGATGCGTGACATGGTTTATTTTTCTATTTTTATGGTTGTTGGTTGTCAGGGTTGGCGGCAAAGGGATGCGGGCGCAACCTGCGTGCCCATCGAATTTGGTAGGAGGAACTGGTTTACCAAATGGCTCCGGATTATCGCAGGCGCGCCCGATATAATGTTTGTCATTATTAATCGCATCGTGGTCACAAGTTCGGCGCGAACGCCATGAAGATTTTGTACTCCGCAAGGAACGTCAGCAGTCCAACGGTGAACGCTTCCTGCTGCAGTTGTGGTTCGACAAGGTATGGGACTTCCAGCCGGATTTCAAATGGAGCCGGCGACTTGGTACGTGCCAGGCGCCAATATGGCTTCGTCCGATTCACGATTTTCCCGGCACTCAGTTTCGAGTTGGCAGGTCGGTGGCTCTGCTGCCCCAAAACGTGTCCGGCGGCGGAGATGGCTGGCTCCAGCACATGCTGCGCCAGCGTGGAACTACTGGTATATCCCAGAAATTCCGGGGAATTTTTCTGCGCATGCAGTTCAACCAGCCCATGAAACGGTTGACGGCTTAGTTCCGCCTGCAGAAGTTGGAGTTCCGGCTCTTTGGACTCGCTCCAGGATTCACGATCCAAATCTTTGCCGCTTCGTGAATGCTGGGAACGATCCTCATAACCCGTGGGATTGCAGAGGGGATACACAAACAAATAATAGTCCGTGGCCAATTCCGGGTTGATGTGCAGCCAGGCCAGCAATCCTGACAAGGCATGCACTCCCGCTGCAACGTCGCCGTGAATACCGCCAAACAAGCCCAAGCGGATTGGATCCCCACCGCCTTTGGGGCCAATAAACACGTAGCGCGGTACCGTATAGGTCTGTCCGTCCACCGTGAAGCCGCCCAGCGGCTGGGCCAACAAGCTTTCAGAAGTTTTCGCCAATTGTTCCAAGGGAACCAATGCATCCGCCAACGAGCGCAGGGGTCGCGTGGGAACAACCACCTTGTGCCGAGATTTAAGAATTGAGCTGCTCATAGTTTGATATCTTTGTAATGTAATTGCTTCGTTGGCTGTCGAACTTGGACGGCGACGGGATTCTGACCCCACCCCCACGCCAGTGGTCCCGCCGCCGCCCGGTTCAGCGTGCATTCACCGACCAACCTCCTTGGAAATTCGCTTCATCGCTTTTATCGGGCGCAAACTCGCGCTTGCGCCCGAATGATGACGTTATCAGTGAATTGTGGCTTTAAGCGCCTGATCAATATCCGCTTCGATGTCCTCAATATCCTCCAAACCGACGGAGAGTCGGATATAGTCTTCCGTGACACCGGTCTCCCGCTGCTCTTCGGCGGTGAGTTGCTGGTGCGTGGTCGAGGCCGGGTGAATCACCAGGCTCTTGGCGTCGCCAATGTTGGCCAAGTGGGACAACAGTTTCACCGAGTTGATGAACTTCTTGCCGGCTTCCAAGCCACCTTTGATACCAAAGCCCACCAAGCCGCCGAAGCCATGCTTGAGATACTTTTGCGCCAGCGGGTAGCTGGGATCACGTTCCAAGCCAGGATAGGTCACCCACTTGACTTGCGGATGCGTGAGGAGGAACCGAGCCACTTCCAGCGCATTCTCGGAATGTCGGCGCTGACGCAAGTGCAGCGTTTCCAAACCTTGCAGGAACTGGAAGGCGTTGAACGGACTGAGGGCCGCGCCAATATCACGCAGCAGCGTGACCCGGACCTTAAGGATGAACGCCACGTTGCCCATGCCGGGCACATTACCCAGCGCATCCCAGTATTGGATGCCGTGATAGCTCGGATCCGGCTCGGTGAATTCGGGAAATTTCCCGTTGTTCCACTTGAACTTGCCGGAGTCCACAATCACACCGCCAATGGAAGTGCCGTGCCCGCCAATGTATTTGGTGGCGGAATTGGCCAGAATGTCAGCCCCATAATCAATGGGTTTGACCAAGCCGATGCCGACCGTGTTATCCACCACGAACGGGATGCCTGCTTCATGCGCAATCTTGGCCAGCGCTTCAAAGTCCGGCACATCCAGTTTGGGATTCCCAATGGTTTCCGCGTAAATGGCGCGGGTCTTGGGTGTAATAGCGCGGCGAAATGCCTCCGGATTGCGCGAATCCACAAATTTCACCGTCCGCCCCAGCTTGGGCAGGGTGTGATGAAAGAGTTGGTACGTGCCCCCATAGAGGTTGTTGGCCGCGACAATCTCGTCGCCCAACTGAGTGATCGCCAATAGCGAATAGGTAATAGCCGACTGGCCAGAGGCAACTCCCAGCGCCCCAGTGCCCCCTTCAATCGCCGCCACACGCTTCTCAAATACATCCGTGGTTGGATTCATCAACCGCGTGTAAATATTGCCAAATTCCTTCAATGCAAACAGGTTGGCAGCGTGCTCGGTACTTTTGAATACGTACGACGTGGTTTGGTAAATCGGCACCGCGCGCGCCGTGGTCGTCGGATCGGGTTCCTGGCCCGCGTGCAGGGCCAAGGTTCCCAGTTTGTTGGTTGGAAATGCCATAATAGTGTCTTTCTATTACAAACTACTGGCAGTGATTTAAAACTCGAACTTGGTCGTAATACCCCAGACCCCATTGGCCTGGTGGTTCAACACGTCGCCAAAGCGGCCATAGCCGGCCGCGATCGTGAAGTGCTTGTTGACCACGTAGGCGACATCCAGCGTGATCCAATCGCTTTCCTTGCCGATCAGCGGCGAGAGCGATTTGTAGGCGTTGGGCTTCTGCTTGTATTCCGCCGCCAAGGCCAGACTATCCGTGATGAATACCACCACGCTGCCTTCAGCCACGAAGTTGTACCCGCTCGTGAAGCCTAACAGGCCCAGGTGCGCACCTTCCGTGGCGCGCCCACCCACGTTCAACAACACCGGACGGGGTAACGCAGTGATTAACTTCGATGCGTACAGGGTGAAATCCACCCCGTCATTACCCCGGATGCCCAGACCTTTCAGCGTGCCGAGAAGTTGATTGTTGATGGTGTTGATACCCTGGTTGTTTTTGTAATGAGCACCGAACGTCACCGCCGGCAGCCACTTGGTGTCAAAATCGTTCTCCTTCAACAACTGAAACCGCGCATTGGCGTTGTACAAAGAAACCGATTTATCAATGGACAAGCCCGTCGCATTCTGCACCGCCTGTGGCAAATCCCCCAATCCAAGATAATCATACCCGAAACCCAGTTCGACTCGTTCGTGAGGAGACTCGGTTAGCGTGAAGGCTTCCAGCGCGGTACCATGCCCGATCTGCACATGGGCAAACCCAACACTTGGCCGCCCAATCGGCTCGTTATTGCGCGGCGGATTCACCAAGTAGGCTGACAGCGTCGAAAAAATACCGCCGTTACCTTCAATCTGATGCAACGGCAGCGGCGGTCCCTTTTCCGCCTTGGCTTCGGGTTTCGCGGCATCCTGCGCCTGGAGATGTCCCCCGACCAGGGTGATCGCTGCTGCCAGGGTAGCCCCCAAGAGCGCGCGTTGTGGTTTATTGCCGTTCAGGATTTCTCCACGGTGGTTTGAACTTTTCATGGTCCCTTTCAATGTTTGCTTGTTTTTTTGTTGTTTCTATTTGCCCGCCCTTGCTGCTTTTTCAGCCGGGCAGGCAAAAGTGTTTATTCCTTCCCGTCCTCCTGACGGTTGGAAAATGATAAAACCGGGGGCGGATCAAGCCGCACCCGTTCCGTCCGGTCAATCTGGGTGACGCGTGCGTTATGCACCACGATTTGCACCACCCCATATTGCAGAGAGTTGACCTGGTGTTGTACTTCCTCGAGCCACTGCTCCGAATTGAGCGTGGCGGGCCGGACCGGTACAGTTTTTTCTTTTGCCATAACATTATACGACTAAACTAGTCGTTATTAAATTTTCAAAAAATGAACCGCCGTTTCGTTGCCGAAACTGCGAGGTTATTTCGCTTTCCGGTCGAACCATTCGGTTCTATTTTGTCAAATCAATCGTTACAATAACGATTAACTTGGTCGTATATTGACACATGTCGAAACGGGCGTCAAATATTTTTTTTACTTTTTTTAGCCCGGTTTGTTTGAGGAAATCAGATCCCCTCACCAGCCAGGAAACTGGGCGCGAGCACTTCCTTGGTCGTTACTGGCGCGCCTTTGGCCACTTCCGCCAGCGTTGCACGATCCATCAGTTGCGCCACATAATTACGGGCGTCGAGGAACAAACGTCGAAACCGGCAGACTGACTCCTGCGTGCAGCGCTTGTAACCATACACCGAGACGCATTCCAACGGGGCCAAAATACCGTCAAAATAGCGCACCACTTCACCCATGGTGATCTGGTCCGGTTTTTTGGCCAGCACATAGCCACCGCGAATCCCGGCCTCGCTGCGTACCCAGCCCTTGACTTTCATGTCCAGCATAATGTGTTCGAGAAAACGTTTCGGCACATCATTGCGTCGGGCCAATTCGCGAATGGGAATGGGCTCGCCACCATGATGTTCCACGAGGGTGAACAAAACCCGCAGCGCGTAATCCGTCTTCTTCGAAATTTTCATTGCCAATAACGTTAGCTTAAGTCGTCTTTTAGTCAAACTCAAGCGATTGAATAAGTAACGCGGACAATCAGCGCCCATGTCGTAATCGCGCCGCAGTGCCCGATGTCTGGATGCTGAACCAGTTTCGAGAGCAGATCGGTGTAGCGGGCTTGCGACGGATCCTCCTGCGGCCTTGTTAAATATCCATCTTGAGGTTTCACCGCCGTTATGGTGGAGTTTCCACCGAAGAAAGTAATAATTTATGAATAAAATCGGCATTATCGGCGGCACCGGCCTGTACCAGATTGAGGGATTCACCAACCAGAAATGGGTGACGGTCAAGACCCCGTTTGGCGCACCGTCGGATCAATTGTTAACCGGCCGGCTCTCCGGCCGGGACGTGGTGTTCCTGCCGCGGCATGGACGCGGGCACCGCATCCTGCCCACCGAACTGAATCATCGGGCGAACATCTGGGCGATGAAAAAGCTCGGCGTCGCGTGGATTTTAAGCGTGAGCGCCGTCGGCTCGCTGCAAGCGAAATACAAGCCGTGCGACATTCTTTTGCCCAACCAATTCCTGGACCGCACCAAGCAATCGCTCAACCACACTTTCTTTGGGCGGGGCATTGTGGGTCATGTGGCGTTTGCCGATCCGATCTGCGAGGAGCTGCGCCAGATACTGCTGGACGCCGCGCACGCACTCAAGGCGCGCGTGCATGACGGCGGCACCTATGTGTGCATGGAAGGCCCCGCCTTCAGCACCCGCGCGGAATCCATGGCCAATCACAAGGCTGGCTACGATGTGATCGGCATGACCAATCTCGGCGAAGCCAAGTGCGCGCGCGAGGCGGAGATCGCCTATGCCAACCTGGCGATGGTCACGGATTATGACTGCTGGAAAGTGGACGAGGAACACGTCACGCTGGAAATGATCATCGAGTTCCTGCACCGCAATGCCGCCACGGCCAAGGCGATTGTCGCCAAGGCCATTGAGTCCATCCCCACGCAACCGGGTTGCAAGTGCCAGCGCGCGTTGAAAAACGCGTTCCTGACCGACCGCAAATTGTGGCCGGCCAAAACCATCAAGGAACTTAAGCCCATCCTGCAACCTTACCTGTAACCCATCACGAATCAGCCCACTGATATGCTTAACGTCGCCATTCTCGGAACCGGGGCCATCTCCGACAGCCATATCCAGGCTTACCTCAAGTTCAAGGATCAATGCCGCATCGTGGCCGTGGTGGATTTGTTCCCCGACAAAGCGGCGGAAAAGGCCGCCAAGTACGGACTGAAGGTCAACGTCTATAAGGACACCCAGAAACTGTTGGCGCGGGAAACGTTCGAGCTAGCCTCCATCTGCCTGCCCCCCTTCGGCCACGCATCCACTTCAGTGGAACTGTTGAAGGCCGGGAAACATGTGCTGGTGGAAAAACCGATGGCCACCTGCCTGGAGGAATGCGATGCCATGATCGCGGCGGCGCAAGCCAGCGGCAAGCTGCTCTCCATCGTCGCCCAGAACCGGTTCAAGACGCCGATGATGAAAATGAAGCGGCTATTGGAAACCGGGGTGCTCGGCAAGGTGCTGCATGCCCAGGTGGATTCATTCTGGTGGCGGGGCGGCAACTACTATGACCTGTGGTGGCGCGGCACATGGGAAAAGGAGGGCGGCGGCTGCACCATGAATCATGCCGTACACCATATAGACATCTTCCAATGGATGATGGGCATGCCCGCCGAACTGCAATCCCTTGCGTTGAACCTGGCACATGAAAACTCCGAGGTGGAAGATTTCTCCACCGCGATCCTGAAGTACGCCAATGGCAGCGCCGGGCAGATCACCGCGTCGCTGGTGCATCACGGTGAGGAACAGCAACTGGTATTTCAATCGGAACGCGCCAAAGTCGCCGTGCCCTGGCAAATCAAAGCCGCCAGGCAGAAGGAAAACGGGTTCCCGGAGGAAAACGCCGAAGTGATGGCGCAGATTCAGGATGTGTACGAAAAAACCCCCGCCATCCCGCACGAGGGACACGACGGCCAGATCGCGAACCTACTGGCCGCCATTGAAGGCCGGGAAAAACTGCTGGTGGACGGACGGGAAGCGCGCAAGACCCTGGAACTGATCACCGCCATCTACCTCTCCAGCCACCTGGGACAGAGAGTCACGCTGCCGTTAAAACCCACCGACTTGTTTTATTCGCGCGAAGGCGTGCTGAAAAATGCGCGTCACTTCCATGAAAAGACCAAGAGCGTGGAAAACTTCGCCAACAACGATATCACGTTGGGGAGAAATTTGGGGAAATAGGGGCGGGGTACACAGCGTCGAAGTCTTGCGCCACCGCCAAGATCATGTATAAGCTAAATCCATGGATAAAACCATCTGGTGCTTCGTGGATGAAAGCTGGCATGGAAATGGCCGGGAGCATATCGGTGTTCTTGCCGCCGCAATGGGGGCCAAGCGTGACTTTGACGCTTTGGACAAGGAAATCTATCGCGTTCGCAAGAAGTATTTTGGCGAAGCACACGCACGGGATTTGCGCAGCGAATTGAAAGGGAAGGATCTTTTTAGCAATTTCAGTTTCAAGCAGCAGCAAACGGGGTACTCAAAGAATTTATCCGCCGCCCGCGAAATTTTGGAGTGGATGGGGACCTCCTCCATTCGTTTGGTTGCCGTCTGCATTTATGGGGACACCAAACCGCCGCTATTGTCCTCGGACTTAAAACTTTTGTCCGTTCCTTTTCGGGAATTATGCGTCAGGCTATGGGCGCAAGTGCCTGCCAACGAGTATGGCCACTTGGTTTTTGATCAACGGCTGGGAGCGCAGGAGGATATCAGCATTTCCATTTTCAACTATCTGGCCGGCATCAAAGGCGATCAGCGCTTGCTTCCACATCCGTTAATCGGCGTTTCAAATGTCTGGTCAGGACTGCAACTGGCGGACATGGTGGCCTATATCATCGGAAAGTATTCCATGGGGGATGATCGGTTTGACATTTGGTATCGCCGGCTCAAAAAATTTCAAGCCGAAGGCAAAGATCATCATGGTCAGAGTGTTTTTGGTTTCTTAAGGCTCCAGTGGGATGGCAAGGATCAGTATGTGGTGCGAAAAATCAGAACAAAAAAATAGAGCTGGGGGCTTCCGGGAAGGAAGCGTGTTGAGACCGGGCAGGCCTCACTCCAGCTCGTTGAGTAAAATAAGCCTGATATCGGGGCGTTGCAAGCCCTTTTATCCTTAATTCTCACCCTTCACTTCACGCCGCGCGGCGCAAGGCCAGAATCAAGGCATTGATCGTGTTCAGGATTGTCCCCACCTCCCATTGCGTGGGGGGATCGCTCACCACGAAATCCATCGTGGCCACGCCGTTGCTATTCGCGCTGCTGTTGGCGATGAGGGCCGCGCTGAGGTTGTTCAGGGCTTCCGCCAACTGTGCGGCGGTGACTTCGCCGGGATCACCCTTATCACCCTTCGGTCCGGGCGGTTCGGCGGGGAGGGCGGCGATTTGCGCCCGCAGCTCATCCAACTCCGCTTTGATGCCGTTGAATTGGGCGCGCAACTCTGCAGCTCTGATCAATGAGTTATTTTCCGGTTTGGTGGGATCAAATGACATAACAATTTAATGCTTTAAGTGGGGCCGGTTATTCGACCTCACATATTCAATATCGGCAACGGAGGTGACGCCTTAAACCTTTTTCAATCATCCCCAACGGGGATGTGGCCTTCAGCCCAAGGTTGGTTCGCGCTGGGAAATAGGGGACGCGAACCTACCTTATATGTTCCCTGCGATGAATTTGATCACAAGCGTCATGATTGTCCGGCAG
>JBAXGN010000201.1 GCA_037139415.1 Verrucomicrobiota bacterium
CCTTTGCCCTGGCTTCCGCTTGTTTGGCTTGTTCGGCCTGGGCTTTTTCCTGTTCCGCCTTCACGCGTTTGGCTTCCTGTTCCGCCAGTGCCTTGGCCTTCTTTGCTTGCTCGGCCTGATAGGCGGCTTCCTTGACTTTGACTTCCGCTTCAAATTTTGCCTGCCTGTCTGCTTCCGCCTTGGCTGCTTTGTTCAGCTCGGCTCGGGCGGCGTCTTCTTTGGCTTTACGAAGGGCTTCTTCTTTCGCCTTTTGTTCGGCTAATTGCTTTGCTTTCTGATCCGCTTCGGTCTTGGCCGCTTCTTCCTTTGCCCGCTTGGCCGCAGCTTCGCGCATCTGTTTTTCCGCCAGTTCTTTGGCTTTCTGATCGGCTTCCGCCCGGGCCTTCGCCTTTTGGGCGGCCTCCGCCTGGGCTTTTTCTTGCTCCGCCTTTACGCGTTTAGATTCCTCGATGGCTTTGGCGGCATCGTCCTTGGCTTTTTTCTCAGCCAATTTTTGGGCGGTCTTCTTCGCTTCCAGTTCGGATTTGGCACGGGCTTCCGCCGCCTTTCTCGCTTGCTCGGCCTGGGCGGCTTCTTCCTTGATTTTGAGTTGCGCTGCTTTTCTGGCCGCTACCTCGGCATCCGCACGGGCTTTTTCCTCGGCGCGCAGACGCGCCTGTTCTTTCCCGCGCGCTTCTTCCTGGGCTTTTAATTCTGCCTTGAGTTGTTTTTGCTGTTCCCGGCGCAGTTTGGCTTCCGCCTCCTCGCGCGCCTTGGATTCAGCCTTCAGGCGTTCATTCTCTTCCACCAAGCGTTTTTCTTCGGCGGCTTTGCGCGCTTTAGCGTCGGTCGCGACCTGGCTCTCCGCGTCTTTTCGGGCCTTTTCTCTCACTTCATCCTCGGGGGTGCTGGCTGCGTTACTGGCGATAAAACCGGCCAACAGGAGCACCGATGCAATTTTCAGATATTTCATAACGTTTCTCTTATAAAATCATTCCATTTAGCTTCTTCGTTCATGCAAACCCACCAACTCAGGCCGATTTACGTGAATAAACGCTGCCATAATTTCGGGAACGGGTAGCGAATCAGCGTGCTGAACAGCACTGCCCGCACTTCGTTCCGACTTACTTTAACGCACGAATTTGTTGCGAGTATAGGGTTTGCGCGGAGTTTTACCAGCGTTTTTATTCCAATTAATATGGGCCATGCACAGGCCAGTCGGACCCGCCTTTGCCCGTACGGCACCGTGTTGGTGTATTCCCACCCCGCCGCCAAATGCTCATGCGCCAAGTCCAGATACTGAACATACAGCGGACGCAGCGTTTTTTCCCGATTCGGGTCCAGCAAGTCCGACGGTCGTAACCCGATGGTCTGCAATCGGTCCTGTGGCAGATAGCAGCGCCCATTTCGTAAATCCTTGGGCAGATCGCGCAGGATATTGACCAGTTGCAAGCCCTTCCCAAAACGCACCCCTTGCTGCAACAGTCGCCCTTCATCCAGAGGGACTTCTGGAAACAGGTGCCCCCGGCAAAGATGGGTCCAGAATTCCCCCACGCAACCCGCCACCCGGTAGGTGTAATCATCCAGTTCCGCATCCGTTTTCAAGGCAACAATCGCCGACTCGCTGGCCCCGCCAAACCGTTGCAGGTCCAGAATCTGCCCCGAGGTGATAGTTTCCAGTACGGTGCGGATTTGCGCCTGGTCTGCCGACTGATTGCCCGCCAGCAATCCCAACGCCTCCTCAATGCGTTGCAACAATTTCAGTTCTGCCGGGTTGTCCACGGCGGACGCCGACACCTCAAACGTGAATCGCCCGGTGCTTTGCCCCAGAATGCGGTGCCGCAAGGCGGCCAATGCTTCCAAGCGCTGACTGACAGGAACTAACGTGGTATCCGCGATGGTGTCTGTGGCGCGCGCCAGCAGGTAGGCCAGCCCGATCTGCGAGCGCACCGCGCGCGGCAACACCCGCAACGTCAGATAAAACGAACGGGAAACCGCTTTCAATAGCGAGGTCAGCAGTTCCTGTTCGCCGGACGTCATGGCTTGGTCAGTCATGGAAATGTAGTCGAACTTCTCAACATAATTCGCTCTTGTATCACCAGCATCCGCCCGTCGCTTCGAAATTCGGCATTCGGATTTCTTTCGGAGTTCGGTTTTCGGCCTTCGGCCTTTTACATTATGAATTCCGGAGTTCCTTTTTCCATCGGGCCAATTGGCGCGCAACTTCTTTCGTGCCGGGCGCGCCCACCATTTTGCGGCGGGCCATGGCCCCTTGCAGATTAAACAGAGCAAGCACCTCCGCGCCAAATAATGGATTCACAGATTGATAGTCCGCCAGCGTGAGTTGGTTCAACGGTTTGCCTTGTTTCTCCGCCAGTCCCACCAGCGCGCCCACCGCGTGATGCGCCTGCCGGAACGGCAACCCTTTCTGCACCAGGTAATCCGCCAGGTCCGTCGCCAGCAACGCGGGATCCGCCGCTGCCGCGCCGCACGCGGCCCGGTTCACGCTCGTGTTCGCCAGCATCGCCGACATCAGCCGCACACACGCGCGCACCGTGTCCACGCTATCGAACAGCCGCTCCTTGTCCTCCTGTAAATCGCGATTGTACGTCATGGGCAACCCCTTGAGCAGCGTCAACAGCGACACCAGGTTGCCGATCACCCGGCCTGATTTGCCGCGCGTCAACTCCGCCACGTCCGGATTTTTCTTCTGGGGCATCAGCGAGGAACCGGTCGTGTAGGCGTCCGCGATCTTGATGAAATTGAACTCGCTGCTCGTCCACAGCACGACGTCCTCCGCCAGCCGCGACAAATGCACCGCCAGCAACGCCGCATCCGCGCAAAATTCCACCGCGAAATCCCGGTCGCTCACCGCGTCCATCGAATTCTGCGTCAATCGTGGAGCGCCTCGCGAATCCACAAACTCCAGCAGCTTCGCGACCAACTCGCGATTCAGCGGCAGCGTGGACCCGGCAATGGCGCCGGCGCCCAGCGGGCAGACATTGACCCGCTGGAAACAATCCAGCAGCCGCTCATAATCCCGGTGGAACATCTCCACATACGCCAGCAGATGATGCGCCAGATACACCGGCTGGGCCCGCTGCAAGTGCGTGTACCCGGGCACGATCACCTCCACATTGGCCTCGCCCAGCTTCACCAGCGTCAGTTGCAACTGTTGAATCTCCACCGCCAAATCCAGAATTTCTTCGCGCAGCCAAAGCCGCATGTCGAGCGCCACCTGGTCGTTGCGGGAACGCCCGGTGTGCAGCTTCGCTCCGGCGGGAACGCGCTTCGTGAGTTCCGCCTCGATGTTCATGTGTACATCCTCAAGCTCGGGTTTCCACACGAACTTTTTCGCGGTGATTTCCTGGCCAATCGCCTCCAGGCCGCGGACGATGCTGTCCAACTCGGCCTTGGTCAGCACGCCGATGCTGTGCAGCGCGGTCGCGTGCGCCATCGAACCAAGGATGTCATAGCGCCACAACCGCCAGTCAAATGAGATGGATTCGGAAAAGGCGGCCACCTCGGCGGCGGGACCGCCGCTGAACCGTCCGCTGCGCGATACCGGATTAGAGTTTTTCTTTTTCATTCGTACAGCGATAGAAGGTAAATGATGCCGCCGATAAAGTCACGCGGGAAAACCATGATTGCGGCTGGGTTCACGGCAACTTTGATGCCCCGGCCTGCGTCCAATCCAACACCTCCGTGCGCGGCCCGGTGCGTGCGCCGCGACTCACCTGAAACGTCCACGTTTCGCCCCGGCGCTCCAATTGAATTTGCGGAAGCGGCTCCCCGGTTCGGGCCCAGGATAACGCCACGGCATTGCGCCAGTGAGTTTGTTTGGTTGCCAGGCGCAGCGTGAATTGCCGATCACTCTTTGCGCCGTGCCGGTCGGCGGCACCCAACTCCTCCGCGGTCACGTTAACGCTCTCGGTGGTCAGCGGCATAAAATTCAGTACGACATTGGCGCCGCGCAGACTGAACTGGTTGCCTTCGCGCTGGGCGGTTTTTGCTTCCGGATGAAAACGCAGCTCCAAATCGGCAGGGCGATCCATGGTGATGTCATCCGCCACAATCAACACGTCCGGTTTCACGAACAGCAAATGCCGCACATACCGTTGCAGGCCGAGCTTGCGCGGATAGGCTTCAGTGGCATCGCCGCTGAGGCGATCCACCTCGGGCGTGGAGGACGCGCGCAATATGCGCGGTTGCGCCTTCGCCGCCAGCGGCTGCGATCCGGAAAACCACATCTGACCTTCCCCCAATTGGCCGCTCCCGTTCACCAACAGCGTATTATGCTGGCTGGTCGCTTTGGCGCGGTACCCGTCATCCCGCATCAGCCACTCGCCACCGCCGAAGAGCACAAAATGATTCGCGTCCGGATGCACATGGCCGCTCCCGGCATCGTAGGTGAATTTCTCCATCGCCTCGTGTCCCAGAAACGGGCCGCATTTAAACACCAGGAGCGATTCCTTGCCCGACCAATCGGAGCGCGCGGAGACAATCTCCAGGTCTTTGAAATGCCGTAGTGTTGGCAGACGGTCGGGCGCGACAGGTGCGATGGCGGGATCATACCACAACAGGTTCAGCCAGGGCGCGCCCCCGGCGCAAATCCGCGCGGAATCCATTTGTTCCGCCAGCCATTGGGCATGGCCATCGCGGTATTCGTGGGCCAAGGCGCGCAGCAGATATTCCGGCCCGTACCAATGGTTGCGGGGACAGTCCGCCAGGTCCACAATGCAATTCTCTCGCGTCCAGGCGGCGCGAGGCAGCACCAGATACTGCGCGTACGCGGCGGTATTCTTCCACCAATCGCCGGAGTACAAATTGACCTCCAACCGCTCGCGCGCCACCGCCATGAATTTGAGCATATATTCGACCCCGTACTCCCAGTAGCCGACGCCTTCGTGACTCGCCCCATCCGGACCCAACACCGCCATGGTCTGCTTGAACTTATCGAGCCCGAAGGCAATCCAGTGCGGCGCGTCTTCCGCCTCGCCATACAAAGCCAGCCCGGCCATCGTCATGCCGCAGGCATTCACCCATAGATGATTTTGCAGATAGGAGCGATGCCAGTAGGTCTTGCCATTCGCGGCGGCGGCGAACATCGCTCCGGTGCGGCGGACCAGGGTTTCCCGAATGGTTTTTCGCGCCGGTTCATCCAGGTCATCGTGGCACCAGTCATACACCATGCTGAGCCCGAACAATTGATGTCCGGTGGCCAGGTCCATGCCATCCATGCGGCCGAGACCCCAGGTCTTGTAACCGCACGAGGCCAGCGCCCACGCGCGCGCGCTGTCCAGATATCGTTTGTCGCCGCTTAACCGGTACGCGAGCGCCAGGGTGGGCATCGCATTACCTACTTCCCGTTGCCAAAGCTGCTCCTCACCGCTGCTCCGATCCTGTTCCCGATACGCGGGCGGACCGCTTTTAACCAACGGATCGGCCACCACCCGCAGCTTCTGCCAGAGCGGCGCGTGCGTGCCTTGAATCGCCTGCCGCAATTCCACCAGTCGCGCGGCGCTGAGATAAATGCGGGGATGTGCACTGCGCACCGCTTCCAACGCGGCGGGAATCGGGTCGAGCCGGAATGGCTCCCGCCGGCTTACCTTGGCGATGGGTTCAAGTTGGATCTCCCCCAGGCGCATCTCAATCTCAGCCGCTTGGCCCGTGCCCTTTTCCAAACCCAGCCAGCAGAGTGCAGTCCCGGTCGGAGCGGTAAATTCCGCGGTCAACAATTGCCACTTGCCCAGGTTTTTCTCGGCATAGGTTTCCGTATTGACCCGTCCCAGGGCGTTATTCGGATTCTGGGCAAGAAACTCACATTTTAGGCACGGCATGGGCGTGCGCGGGCCGACGCGATCCACCCGCACCCACGCGCTTAGCCGATAATTTTGCCCCGCCACCAGCGGCTGCCGCTCCGTTTGCGCGTAATTCCAACCTCCGGCGATGGTGCCATGAATGCGCAGGCAGGCGCGACTCTCCGGTGTAGCACCCGGTTCGGCGAGGCGCTCCACCTGAATGGTTTTATCCCGGGGCTTCCAGCCGCTGGTGCCGGTCTCAAACGACCAGCGCAACGGCGCGGCCGCTGCCAGAACGCCGGTGGCCAGGCAAACCAGCAGAACCAATACCCATCCGTACCATCGTGATTGTGTGTACATGAACTGGCCGTGAAAGTACCAAGAGAAATTACGGTCGAAAATCATTTTTAAATTTGTTGCCAAACGCCCGCTGCATCCTGTTTGAAAACCAACTCCTTGCCGGACTCGTCATACTTGACCCGCCGGTGCTCAGTGCGGCCATCATCATACACAATTTCCCGAGCGATCCAGGTTTGGCCGTGCTCATCCCGTTGTCGTTCTTCGTGAACCATGGGGCCATTGATGGGCGTATTCGGGGACGCCGCCGAGTGGAAACGAATCCGGTACGATCGCTTCCCGAACAAATCAAATAATGGCTTATCAGTCACGAAAGCGACGTTAATTCGATGGCAGAAAAAACTCAACTCCCTTTAAACCCAAACAGCGTGACATACAATAACCCAGAGACCACACCCATCCGAACCATCGTGACTATTTACGCGTGAACTGGCCATGAACCTACCAAAAAAATCACGCCCGAAAATCATTTAATGCTGAATGGGTGAAAAAGCCCTCGCTGAATTTTCATACTCGATTTGCCCTTGCCCGTCCCCGGTCTGCATGCTTTACTAAAGGCGCTCCATAAATGGGAGCCACAACAATGTCACAATTACTGAAAAGGCTTTATAACAACTGCGACCCGCAGCAACCTGCCACGGCTGAACAGTACGTGGATACGGATGCGGTACGCGGAGATCGTGACTTGACCGATCAAATCCTGGCCGAACTTTCCCACGCTGACCCCGGTCATTATGTTTGTTTCCTGTTTTCCGGCCATGTCGGCTGCGGCAAATCCTCCGAGTTGCGGCATCTGGCCGATAAATGTTCAAGCCAACAGCTTCTCCCGGTGATGATTGATGTGGAGGAATACATCGAACAGTACGACGTTACTCCCACCGACATCTTGCTGGCCATCCTGGCGGAGTTCTCCAGCCAACTGGCTAGGCGAGGCATCCAACTTCAGGACACCTATCTGCACAGCCGCTTGCAAGAGTTAAAAGAGTTGTTGTTTAGCAAGGTTCAGACGGATGGCGTGGGCATTCAGGTTGCGTTGCCGGCGGTCACGGCCAATTTCAAGACCGTGCTCAAGCGCGATGAAGCCAACCGCGACAAGGTCCGCAAAGCCCTGGAAGGTCAAACCAATTCCCTGCGCGCGGAAATCACGCGGATATTCGACGACGCACGCGTCAAACTCAGGGCTAATAATACGTATCAAGATTTCGTCCTCATCCTCGACGGCCTGGAGAAAATCCAGCGCATGAAGGGCTTCGTTGAAGGGTACGCCACGCACCGGGAGTTTTTTATCGAACGCCACGCGCAATTGACCGGGCTAGGCTGCCATGTCATCTATACCGTACCCCTCGCTTTGGTTATCTCGGATGGCGCTCTGCTGCAGCAATATTATGGCTCGCCCATGGTGCTGCCCATGATCAAGGTGGAAAACCGAAATCATCACCGCTGCGAACCGGGCTACAGCCAGTTGAAGGCCCTGGTGCAAAAGCGTCTGGAAACCGGCACGCTGCTGAAATCCACAATTCAAGACGATGCCCTCGAATTCCTTATCAAATATTCCGGTGGCCATGTCCGCTTGTTGATGAGCCTGCTGCGCCAGGCGAGTGTGGCTGCCAAACAACCGCCGATCGCCATGAAGGACGCGGAGGACGCGCTTGGTCCCACCATTGAAATCTTTGGGCGCATGCCGCCTTCCTACTGGGACAAACTCGCCGCGCTGGAGTTGGAACCGAACCACCAGGTGGATAACACCGACGATGACATCCGCAAAATGCTTCAGTTAACCATTATTCTTGAATACCGCAACGGCGAGGGGGCGGCGGATCGCTTTAGCGCCCGGCGCACCTGGTATGCCGTGCAGCCCATCGTGCGCGAATTGGACCTTTTCAAAAAGGCGCTGGCGCGCCAACAAACCCCTGCGGGGGCTTGAACCCCGACGAGGTGGATCATGGGCAACCCGTTTTCTCCTGCCGCCACCGATAATGCCTCGCAGTTGGAATTGTTGGCCAACTCGTTGCGTTTGGCAGAGGGTTTCTCCCTGTTGTTCGCCGTCTGCAACAACCCGTTGATGCGGGCTAAACTGATTACGGACCTGCGTGCGCGGTTGCCGGATCAACCCATCACCGAGGTGCCGCTCACTAACGCCACGCCCAATCTCTATCTCGCCCTCCAATTGTTTGGCAAGCTGCCAGTGTCGCTTCCGGTCCGGCGCATCACCTGCGTGCATGGTTTGGAGGTCTGGCTGCCGAGTGAACCCGTCGGCGATGCCCTCAAGTTCATCCTGAATCTCAACATCACGCGTGACCTTTTTCCCAAGCTACTGGCCGGTCCGCTGGTGCTCTGGCTTCCCGAGCACGCCCTCTGGCTGATTGCCTCCCACTCCCCCGATTTTTTTTCCATTCGTTCCGGCCTCTTTTTCTTTACGGCGCAGACGGACGAGCCCATTCGTTCCGAATCCCTGTCGGGGCGGACCGAGGCATCCGACAGTGATGGCCTAAGCCTTGCGGAAAAACAACAGCGGCTGCTGGCGTTGAAACGAACACTCGCAAAACTTCAACAGCTTCCATCCGATAAACAAGACGCCCGGATGGAGATTCGCCTTTTGTATGGCATTGCCGAGACCTTCCATGCCTTGGGCCAATATCAAAATGCCGAACCACTGTACCGCCGCGCCTTGGAAACGAGCGAACGTGTCTTGGGACCGGAGCATCCGGGCACGCTCGCGAGCCTGAGCAACCTGGCTAAGTTGCTGCGTGCCAAAGGGGACGTGGCCGTCGCCGAACGGCTGTACCATCGCGCCTTGGAAACGTGCGAACGCGTGCTGGGGTCGGAGCATCCGGACACGCTCTCGAGCCTGAACAACCTGGCCGTTTTGCTGCGTGACAAAGGGGACCTGGCCGCCGCCGAACCGCTGTACCGCCGCGCCTTGCAAACGCGCGAACGCGTCCTCGGGCCGGAGCATCCGGGCACGCTTTCGAGCCTGAACAACCTGGCCGTTTTGCTGAGTGACAAAGGGGACCTGGTCGCCGCGGAACCGCTGTGCCGTCGCGTCTTGGAAACGCGCGAGCGCGTTCTGGGGGCGGAGCATCCGGACACGCTATCGAGTCTGAACAATCTGGCCATTTTGCTGAGTGACAAAGGGGACGTGGCTGCCGCCGAACCGCTGTACCGCCGCGCCTTGGAAACGCGCGAACGCGTGCTGGGGCCAGAGCATCCGGACACGCTCTCGAGCCTGAACAACCTGGCCGTTTTGCTGCGTGACAAAGGGGACGTGGCTGCCGCCGAACCGCTCTACCGCCGCGCCTTGGAAACGTGCGAGCGCGTCCTCGGGCCGGAGCATCCGGGCACGCTCTTGATCCTGAACAACCTGGCCAATTTGCTGCATGATAAAGGCGAGTATGCCGCTGCTGAACCGCTGTACCGTCGCGCGGCGGAAACGGCGGAACGGGTCTTGGGCAAGACGCATTCCAGCACCCAGCGTTATCAGCGCAACTTAGCCAAACTCTTGGCGGCGGCGGCGAAAGCCAAGCTGCCAACCCCAAACCCACCGCCAGCCTGATTGCGGGTCCTTCTGTGTGCCGATTTGAAATTAGCGCGCGGCCGGCCCGGACGCCCGTCCCATGGGTTCGAGGCGGCGGATGGCCAGCCGGATGGCGCTGCGGATATCTTTATCGGGGTCGTTTGCGGCCGTGCGCAGCAGCGGCAATACCGCCGGGTCCTTGAAAAATATCAACGCCCGAGCCGCGTAATAGCGGGAGCCGCCGAAACTGTCCACCGCCGAATTCTCTTCGGCCAAAACCCCGGCCACCGCCAACGCGCCGCCGGTTTGCAGGCCGCGCGCGGCCAATCGTTGCCAGGCGGGCTCTGGATCATCGCGCCGCGTCTCCAGCAAAGCTCGGGCTTCCGGGGTGTTGAGCCGAATCAAGGCCACGATCGCCGCAAAGCGCTCCCACCGTTCTTTTGATTGCAATAGTCCCGTCAGGACCGGCAGCGCGTTGGTCTGGCCATGAAACGCGAGCGCCCATGCGGCGGCCAGGCGGGTCCGGGGTTCCGGGCTTTTCAGGGTGCTTTCCAAGACCGGGATGGCTTGGGGATCGCCAATCTCCGCCAGCGCAAAGGCGGCGGGAAAGCTCGTATCGGAATTCTTCCCGGCCAGCACCCGCCTCAGCGGCGGTATGGCGTGAGCGTCCCCCAAGTGGCCCAAGGCCCAGGCCGCTTCGGCGCGGACGGAGCCGGATTTATCCAGCAGTGCCGCCTCCAGCGCCGGCAGCGCCTGACGATCACTAATCAACCCCAATGCCTCGGCGACCTTTTGGCGCACGTTTGCATCGCGGTCCTTGCGCAGCAATTCCATCAGCGGCGCCACCGCCGCGCGGCTGCCGAGTTCGCCCAATGCCTTGGCGGCATTGCCCCGCACGTCCGACTGGTTCTCCTTGAGCGCGCCCAGCAGCAGGGTCTCCGCTTGCGCGTGGCCGATGTAGCCCAGGATGTCCGCCATTTCGCCCCGCAGGGAGCCGGCGGTGGCATACAAGGCGAGGATCTCTTTGATATAATCCTCCGGCTTCCATCCGCCCAAAGCGCGCGCGGCCTGCACGCGAACCTCTTCCGAAGTATCGTTCTTAAAGGCCTTGGCCAGGTTGGGCAGCGCCTCGCGCGCGCCAATGTGGGCGAGCGCCACCACGGCCTGCTTCCGGACTTCCCGGTCGCCATCCTGTTCGAGCGCTTCCACGAGCGCTGGAATGGCCGCCCTCGCCTGCTGCCGGCCAAGTGTCTCCGCCACCACCCCCCGGACCTCAGCCACAGCGTCCCCGCGCAACATGAGGATTAGCGCGGCGGTGACGTTTGTGCCCCGTTGATCCTGCAGCACCCGGGCGGCTTCCTGCCGCACATTGGTTCTGGTATCGGATTGCAACGCCGCCAGCAGCGCCGCGATGGCTTCCGGCCCGGGATGGTTGCGCAAGGCGGAGACGGCGGCGTACCGCACCCATTCGTCCGGATGACTCAAGACCTGAATCAAGGCCGGTTGCACCCGCGGATCACGGTGGTCCTGCAGCGCCCGGATTACGCTGGATTGAACCCCGGAGTCCTGTTCCTGTTGAAGGGCGGCCAGCAGGGCGGTGGTGCTGCGTTCACCACCCAAGCGACCCAAGCCTTCGGCGGCCTCCCGCCGCACCTGGGTTTCCGAATCCTGGCTCAGGGCGGTCAGCAAGGACTCCAGGCAGCGCGGGTCTTCCATCTGTCCCAAAGCCGCCGCCGCCGCGACTCGCAGTTCATTACTGCTCGTGTTGCTCAAGAGCGGTATCAAGCTGGGGATGGCATTGGTCGCCTTCAATTGCCCAAGCGCGCGCACCGCTTGCGCGCGCACGTCCAGGTCCTTGTCCTGTTGCAGCGTGGCCAGCATCAGGGGGATTACGGCTGGATTACCGATCTTCGCCAGCGAGTCAATGAGGCCGCACCGCACGTGGGCCTCCCGTTCTTTCGGCAAGGCCTGCTGCAATTGCGCGAATGCAGTTTCGCCGCTGATTTCAACCAGCACGCTGGCCGCCATGCGCCGCACGTTCGGGCTGGCATCCGCCCCCAACGCCACGCTCATGGCGGGCACGGCCAGCGGGCCGAATTCCACCAGTTGAGACTGGATGTCGGTCTCCGAAAGCTGATCCCCTGAGGGTTGGTGCGAGATGTAGCTGTGGAGCCACTCAATCAGGACCCGCCAGCTCAACCGCCCATACTGGTTATAGTGTTCCTGCTGGCGCACCACTTTGAGGAGATGGGCGATTTCCAAGTCCGCGTCGGCTTGGGGAGTATGGACGGGGGCGGGTCGCAACCACAGCCCAATCAGCCCCAGGGCAGCCAATATCAGCGCGACCAGCCGGATTTTTCCCCAAGGCCACTCGGGCGGCATCGCTTCCTCTTCTGTTTTTACGGGATTCATATAAGTTAAATACCCCTGCGCGTTGCGGCCAGCAAGCCGCTACAGGGTCCAGCCTTTGCGGTATTGATGTTGCAGCACGGCGTTGGCTTCCGGGCAATTGGTGGCCTGAAGTCTGGCGCTGTCCCAGATCAGCTTCTTGCCGACCCGGAAGGCGGCGTTGCCGAGCAGCACTGTCTCGGTGAGCGGCCCGGAGTAATCAAAGTTGCAGAGCGGTTTCCCGCCCGTTTTGATGGCCGCGATCCATTCCTTGTGGTGCCCGAGGGATTGGGGGATGGTTTGCGGCGGCCGGGTGAAGTTGGCGAACTTCGCTTCCGGCAGCAGCGCGTGCTGGCCGTAGTTGGAGATCACCATGCCCTCGCTGCCGACAAACAGGACGCCGCTCTTCCATTGCTGATACAGCGCGCCCTCCACCAGTTGGGGGTGTTTCCCGCCGTGATACCACGTCAACGCCACGGGCGGCTGCGCCCCGCGCGCCGGGAACTCATAGCGCACCACCAACTGGGGCGGCACGGAATGCGGGTGGACGGCGGGCCCATCCAGCACTTCCACCGTCAAGGGCGTTTGCAGGCCCAGCGCCCAGAACGGCAAATCCATGTAATGGCAGCCAAAATCACCCAGGCCGCCCCCGCCAAAGGCCCACCAATTGCGCCAGGCGGCGGGAATCCACGCCGGGTGATAGAAGTGCCCGGCCACCGGCCCCAGCCACAACTCATAATCCAGGTTCGCCGGCACCGGCGGACGGTCCGCGGGCAGGTCCTTGCCGCCATAGGTGACGTTCACCCACACATGCACTTCCTTCACCGCGCCAATCACGCCTGCCTGAATCAACTCGACGACCCGCCGGTAATTGTTTTCGGCGTGAATCTGCGTGCCGATCTGCGTCACCCGCTTCATCCGGCGCGCCGTTTCCATCACCCGGCGGCATTCAGAGACGGTGCGCGTCAACGGCTTCTCGACGTACACATGATACCCCTTGTTCATGGCCGTGACGGTCGCCACCGCATGGGTGTGATCCGGCGTGCTGACCACCACCGCGTCCAGGTCGGGATGCTCCAGCAACTCCCGGAAATCCCGGTACGTCCGGGCCCCCTTATGCTTCTCCAACGCCGCCTGCAAATACCCCTGATCCACATCGCACAGCGCCACCACGTTTTCCCCGGAGACGCCTTGTAGGTTGCTGCCCCCGCGATGCGCCACGCCGATCACGCCGACATTCAATTTCTCCCCGACGGCAATCTTGCCGGCGGCGGGAAAGGCGGCCACCGTCATCAAACCGCCGGTGGCGAACGCGGAACGCGCCACAAATTGGCGCCGGGATAGCCTTTGTTTCATAATACGGATGCTGTTTTGTTCGGGCTAAACTAGGCCGCCGCCCAAGCGGCGACAAGGAAAAACAGCCAGTGGGAAGGATGGGGAAGTTACCAGTGATCAGTAACCAGTGATCAGTGGTTTTTTACACTTATTTGCACCTTATTGCACTTTTCTGCACCACCTTTGGGTGCGGCCCACTGCAATAGTTGAATTGAAAGTTGAGGCAAAACTTTACTAATGGTTTACCATTTCTTTAACGGATTTGGTTTTTTGTGGTGGACGAAGACCATTTGCCCGCTAAACACGCGAATCGACGCGGATGGGGCACATGTCCGGCTCAAGCCAATCATGATCTCAACATCTGATCTACGCATAACTCACTTTCGGTTAGGAGGGTTTCCCTCCTGGTTATTCTGGGACACACACGTCCAAGGATTGGTTTTATAGTTTTATATGATTATAGCTGGATAGTTGATTATTATAAACCCATTCCTCATCGAGAAAGGCCCGGATAACCGGGGGTTACTGGCCCTCCACCGGAGAGTGTTCGCCGGCCAGGCAACGCGACACCGCCGCGCCGACTGACGATGTAACTGATACGTCATTCCGAGATGGAATGCAATGAAAAACTTTAAGAAAATGGAACATAATGCATAACTGACGTAAAAACGAGAACGGGGGAACGGCGAACCGGATTGCCTGCTAATTCCCATTTCTGGCTATGCAGTTGACGCCAGCAACCACCATCGGTTGTGCTGATGAAGGCGATAACCACACAGGATCTTGGGGTGAAAAGCAGCAACTGGCGTGATCTGAATAGCCAGCTTCCCATTTATGCATCCGCGTTGCTGTCTGTTTTTTGTCATGCAATTGTTTCTTTACAACTCTTACGCGGCTGTGTTATGAGCTGCATAAGTCAACGTAGCTGATGGGACACAAGGTGTTCTGCAAGTTGTTGGTAAATTATGGAATCATCAAATATGAAGACCGATATTCATTCTGACTGCCTCGCGGTTGTCGAACAGCGGTTGTCGAACAGCGGTTGTCGAACAGCGGTTGTCGAAC